>CAMVBD010000065.1 GCA_947165615.1 uncultured Clostridia bacterium
AACTCACTCCCACTCCACCGTTGCCGGGGGTTTGGAGGTGACGTCATAGACGACGCGGTTGACGCCTTTGACTTCGTTTGTGATGCGGCTGCTGGCCTTTTCGATGACGTCCCACGGCAGGCGGGTCCAGGTCGCGGTCATAAAGTCCTCGGTCGTCACGCTTCTCAGCGCGACGGTGAAGGAATAGGTTCTGGCGTCGCCGATGACGCCGACGCTTTTGGCGTTTGTCAGGACGGCGAAATACTGGCTCGAAAGTTCGTCCGCGCCGAAATTCTCCATTTCCTCGCGGAAGATGGCGTCGGCGTTCTGGAGGATTTTGACCTTTTCGGCGGTGATCTCGCCGAGGATACGCACCGCAAGGCCGGGGCCGGGGAAGGGCTGCCGCCACACGAGCGCCTTCGGAATGCCAAGCTGCTCGCCGACGGCGCGGACCTCGTCCTTAAAGAGCGTGTGAAGGGGTTCCACGATCTCGTCAAAGTCGATGACGTCCGGCAGCCCGCCGACGTTGTGGTGGCTTTTGATGACCGCCGCGTCCTTGGAGCCGGACTCGATGACGTCCGGGTAAATGGTGCCCTGCGCCAAAAAACTGACGTGCCCGAGTTTTTTGCCCTCTTCCTCAAACACGCGGATAAATTCCTCACCGATGATCTTGCGCTTGCGCTCGGGGCTGCGTATGCCCCTGAGCTTGGAGAGGAACCGCTCGCCGGCGTTGACGCGGATCAGCCGGATGCCGAACTGCCCGCCGAAGGTCTCCTCCACAAAGTCGCCCTCGTCCTTGCGCATAAGCCCGTGGTCGACGAAAATACAGGTCAGCAGCACCGCCGTGACGGCGGAATCGACGCCGCCGGACAGGGCGCAAAGAACCTTGCGGTTCCCGATTTTTTCTCTGTAGAAGTCGATGGAGGTCTTGACAAAATCGTCCATCTTCCAGTCGCCTTGGCAGCGGCACACGTCATACAAAAAGTTGTGCAAAATCGCCGTCCCGAACTCCGTGTGCGTGACTTCGGGATGGAACTGCACGGCGTACAGGTTTCGGTTTTCGTCCTCCATCGCGGCAGTCGGGCAGTTGTCTGTCGTCGCGGTCACGCGAAAGCCCTGGGGGACTTTGCTTACAAAATCCGTGTGGCTCATCCAGCACACGCTCGTCTGCTGTACGCCCGAAAACAGACGGCTGAGGCCCGTATGCGTAAAGCGGATCTTGCCGTATTCGCTGGTCTCCCCGGCGGATGAGATCTCGCCGCCGCCCATCCATGCCATCAGCTGACAGCCGTAGCAGATGCCGAGGATCGGAATTCCGGCGTCCAGGATCGCCGGGTCAAAATGCGGGGAAGCGGGATCGTATACGGAATTCGGTCCGCCCGTGAAAATGACGCCCTTGTAGCCGGTTTTTACGATGTCTTCGACCGTGACCCGGTCATAGGGACGGATCTCCGCGTAAATGTGCTGCTCGCGCACGCGCCGCGCGATGAGTTGGTTATACTGCCCGCCGAAATCGAGCACCAGAATTTTTTCCATAAGTTTTCCTGCCCTTCGGAAAAGATAAACGCATTATACACCCGTTTTTATTGTCTTGCAAGAGGGGAGCGGGAAAATTCACAGTGCGGTAAAAGAAAAGACCGGGCGGCTTTTGCCGTCCGGTCGAAGGATGTATTTACAGTTTTTCGATCTCTTCCATCAGCGCGTCAAAGAGTTCGTTTTCCGGGACCTTGCGCAGGATCTCGCCCTTTTTGAACAGCAGTCCCACGCCGTCGCCGCCCGCGATCCCGATGTCGGCGTGCTTCGCTTCGCCGGGGCCGTTGACGACGCAGCCCATGACTGCCACGGTGATCTGCTTGTCGCAAGTTGCAAGCGCCGCCTCCACACGGTTCGCAAGGCCGATGAGGTCGATCTTCGTCCGCCCGCAGGTGGGGCAGGAGACCAGATTGACGCCGCGCTGCCTGAGGCCGATCGCGGACAGCAGATCGAACGCCGCCCGCACTTCCTCCGCGGGGTCGGCGGTCAGGGACACGCGGATGGTGTCGCCGATGCCGTCCAAAAGCAGGCTGCCGATCCCGGCGGCGGACTTCAGAAGTCCCATTCTGAGCGTCCCGGCCTCGGTAATGCCGACGTGCAGGGGATAATCCGTGCGCGCGGACACAAGCCGGTAAGCCGCCACCGCGGTTCTGACGTCCGAGGATTTAAGGGAGAGCACAATGTCGTCAAAGTCGAATTTGTTCAGAAGCCTCACGTGGTACATGGCGCTCTCGTACAACGCTTCCGGGGTCGGGGCGCCGTATTTCGCAAGGATCTCTTTTTCGACCGATCCGGAATTGACCCCGATGCGGATCGGGATGCCCTTTTGTTTGCAGGCGTCGGCGACGGCCTTGACGCGGTCGTCGGAGCCGATGTTGCCGGGGTTGATGCGGATCTTGTCCGCGCCGGCTGAGGCGGCCTCCAGCGCCATTTTGTAGTCGAAATGGATGTCCGCCACAAGCGGGATCGAGATCGCATCCTTGACGGCGGCAAAGGTGCGAACGGCCTCCATGTCGGGCACGGTCGCCCGCAGGATCTCACACCCGGCCTTTTCCAGCCGTTTTGCCTGTTCCACACAGGCGTCTCTGTCGTGCGCCGGGGTGCTCAGCATGCTTTGCACGGCGACCGGCGCGTCTTTCCCGAGGAACACGTTTCCTACGCGGACTTGCTTTTTGCTGCTCATATTGGTTTTCCTTACTTGATGATCAGATTGCGGATGTCGTTGAACGTAATGAAAATGACCAGCGCGATCAAAAGGACAAAGCCGATCGCGTGCACGTAAGCCTCAAACTTTTTCGGCACCGGTTTTCGGATGATCATTTCCACCAGTACGAACAGGATCCTGCCGCCGTCCAGCGCCGGCAGGGGCAACAGATTGAACAGACCGATGTTGACGGTAATAAACGCCATCAAAAAGAAAATGACCGAGTAACTGTGGTTCTGGACGGCTTCGGTCGTGACGTCGGACATGATCTTGACCGTGCCCACCATGCCGGACATATCTTTGACGCCGACTTTGCCGCGGAACAGGTCAATGATGCTCAGGTATACTTCCTTTGCCATGGACAGCGTTTCGTTGACGGCGCTTGGGATCAGATTCAGGGCGGTGACCTTTTTTTCGCCGCTCATAATCAGGGAAGAGACGTGTTCTTCCACGGAGTAATAAACGGGCAGGCCCTTGATCGTGATCTTTTGCCCGTCCCGACGGACGACAAAATCAAAAACGCCGTCGTCGTCCCGGAACAGTTCGTAATAAAAGTCCGAGTCGGTAAACACGCGGTTTCCGTTGACGCGGATGACCTCGTCGCCGATCTTGACGCCGTCCGTCATCTCGAGAATGTTATCGGACGCGTCCGTGATCTGACGGTTGGAAACCGTCCCCTGCATGCCAAGCATGATACAGATGAGCAGCATGCCGAGAATGACGTTCGTCATACCGCCGGCCACCAGAATGATAAACCGCTTCCACGGCTTTTGGTTGCTGAACGCGCGCGGGTCGTCGCTTTCCTCGTCTTCGCCTTCCAGTTGGTTGAAGCCGCCGATCGGGAGCAGACGCAGAGAGTAAAGCGTTTCCCCCTTCTTTTTGGAAAAGAGTTTCGGCCCCATGCCGATCGCGAATTCGTTGACGCGGACCTTGAACAGTTTTGCGAAAATAAAATGTCCGAATTCGTGCAGCGCGACGATCACGCCGAAAAACAGGATCGCGAGCAAGATCGGCCA
Source organism: uncultured Clostridia bacterium (assembly GCA_947165615.1). Classification (GTDB taxonomy): domain Bacteria; phylum Bacillota; class Clostridia; order Oscillospirales; family Acutalibacteraceae; genus RUG806. The sequence goes on from CAMVBD010000065.1 coordinate 3,733, forward strand.
GACCTTGCCCCAGATCCCGGATAAAGTGACAGCTAAGTTCATATGGTACCTCTTTCGGAAAGCAGTAAAAACGCGGCTTTCCTTAGTATATTCTTTTGAAAACCGATTTATGCGCCGACGGCGGCAAGGACGGCGGCTCTTGCCGCTTTGTCCACGGCGTACACGTCCGCAAGCGTAAAGTCGGCTTTTTCGGGCGTCACGTCAAAGGCTTTCGCGATCAGCTCCGGCAGGTCGCGGAAGCCGATCTTTCCTTCGCGGAACAGACGGTTCGCTTCCTCGTTCGCCGAATTGACGGCGGCGGGGAACAGTCCGCCGCGCCGGAGCGCGGTTTTGCACAGCTTCAGACAGCCGAACGTCTCTTCGTCCGGCTTATAAAACGTCAGGTTCCCGACCTCCCAAAGATTCAGTTCCCGGACGGGACTGACATACCGTTCCGGGTAGGTCAGCGCATACTGGATCGGGATACGCATATCGGACACCCCAAGCTGGGCGAGCACGGAATTGTCGTCGAATTCGATGAGGGAGTGGACGATGCTTTCGCGGTGTACGACCACATCGATCTCGTCGGGGCCGATGCCGAACAGAAAATGCGCCTCAATGATCTCAAGCCCTTTGTTGAACATGGACGCCGAGTCGATGGTGATCTTTGCGCCCATATCCCAGGTCGGGTGCTTCAGCGCGTCGGAGGCCGTGACTGCGCGCAGTTCCTCCCGCTTTTTGCCGAAAAACGGTCCGCCGGAGGCGGTCAGAATGACTTTTTTCAGCGCCTTGTTCGGCGGGGACGCCTGGAGACACTGAAAAATGGCGGAGTGCTCGGAGTCCACGGGCAGGAGCCTTACGCCGTGCTCCTGTACGGCGTCCAGCACCAAATGCCCGCCCGCGACCAGCGCCTCTTTGTTTGCGAGCGCCAGGTCCTTGTTTGCGCCCACGGCGGCAAGGGCGGGGGAGAGCCCCGCAAGTCCCACAATGGCGTCGATGACCGTGTCCGCGTCTGTGCAGGCGGCGGCTTCGGCTACGCCCTCGGGCCCCGAGAGCACGCAGGTGGAGGTGTCCGCCACCCGGATTTTTAAGTCTCTTGCGGCGTTTTCGTCGGCCATGGCGGCAACGGTAGGGGAGAACGCGCGGATCTGTTCTTCGATCACGCCGACGTTTTTCTGCGCGGTCAGCGCCGTCACGCCGAAGCCCATTTTTTGACAGACGTCCAGGCTTTGGACCCCGATGGAGCCGGTGGAGCCGAGGACGGCGATTTTCTTATACAAAAGATCAGCCTCCCGGGAATAAAACGCGGTTCATGATAAGCATTTCCGCCCAAAACGCCGCAAACACGAAAACAGAGGAGTCAAAGCGGTCCATGATGCCGCCGTGCCCGGGCAGGAGATTACCGAAATCCTTGATCCCGGCGTGACGCTTGATGGTGGACGCCGCAAGATCGCCGAAAATGCTGACGATCGACAGCCCCAAAGCGGAGCAGATGACCCATACAAGGGTAATATGCGACGAAATGCTGAAATACTTATGAAATACGACCCAAAGGATCACGCAGGACAGGCAGTTGCCGACAACGCCGCCGACGGCGCCCTCGATGGTCTTTTTGGGACTGATGACGGGCGCGAGCTTGTGCTTCCCGATCGCCATGCCGGTAAACAGCGCGAAGCCGTCGGTCAGCCAGGCCGAGAAGAAGGTGAAAATCAGCAGGAAAATGCTGTTGTTCGCTTTGCCCTCCATCAGCTCCGGCAGGAGTTCGTTTACGTGACGGATATAGACGACCACGCTTAATGCGGCAGGGATCAGAATAACGGAAATCAGCGTGCAGGCAACCTGTTCAAATTTCAGGTTTTTGTAGTCCGTTACCATTATGATGAGGCCTAAGAGCACCGCGACAGCCCACAGGGCGTAAACCGGAAGCTTCAGGTATTGCTGATAGTCGGCAAGGATCACGACCGCGACGGCCGTGATTTCCCCCAGCGCAAAAAAGATCTTGTTTTTGATGCCGAAGACCTTCATCATTTCATAGGCGGCAATGCCAGCGACCAGCGACATGATGATCGCAAACGCGGGTGTGTTCATCGTAAACAGCCAGCCGATGGCGACGCTGACGCCGACGACCGCGGTCAGAAGTCGATTTTTCATAGTTTTCTCCTTAATCCCCGAAAACAGGCTCCGGCGGGTCAGACCCCGCCGAAGCGTCGGTTGCGTTTTTCGTATGCTTTCAGGGCTTCGTCAAAGTCCTGTTCAGTAAAGTCCGGCCAAAGGACGTCCGAATACCAGAATTCGGCGTAAGCGGACTGCCAAAGCAAAAAGTTTGAAAGCCGCTGTTCGCCGGACGGGCGGATCATCAGATCCACGGGCGGCTGCCCGGCGGTGTAAAGCCGGTTTTCGATCATGGCCGCGTCCACGTCGGCGGCTGAGATCCGTCCGCTTGCGGCGTCCTCGGCTATGCTTTGGACAGCCTGCAGCAGCTCCTGCTGACCGCCGTAGTTGATGGCGATGTTGAGGTTGACTTTTTTTCCTTCGGCCGTCGCCGCTTCCATAAAGTCCATCAGTTCCAACAGATCCGGATCGATCCGGCTCCGGTCGCCCAAAAAGCGCAGACGGATGCCTTTTTGAATGCTCTCCTCGAGCCGTTCTCTGGCTTCTTCCAGATATTCGTTAAAAAGCCGCATGATGGCGGCTACTTCGTTTTCGGGACGGGACCAGTTTTCGGTGGAAAACGCGTAAAACGTAATGTGCCGGATCCCGAGGTCTCCGGCGTATTCGCCGATCTTCCGAAAGGTCTTTGCCCCTTCTATGTGCCCGGCCGTTCTCGGAAGGCCGCGCTTTTTGGCCCAGCGCCCGTTGCCGTCCATAATGACGGCAACGTGACGGGGTAATACGCTGAAATCTTTGGCTTCCATACTCAGATGGTCATGATCTCTTCTTCTTTTTTCGCGGCGATGGAGTCGATCTGCTTTACAAAATCGTCGGTCAGCTTTTGGGTCTCTTTTTCGGCGTCCTTGAGGTCGTCCTCGGTCAGTTCGCCGTTCTTCTTCATGCCCTTCAGCTTTTCAATGGCGTCGCGGCGGATGTTGCGCACGGCAACCTTGGAGGCTTCCGCTTCGTTCTTGATGTCCTTTGTCAGCATCTTTCTGCGTTCCTCGGTCAGCGGCGGGAAAGCAAGACGCAGCACGGTGCCGTCGTTCTGGGGGTTGATGCCGAGGTCCGACGCCTGAATGGCCTTTTCGATCAGCTTGAGGGCGGATTTGTCCCAGGGCTGGATGACGAGGATGCGCGCTTCGGCGACGGTGATCTGCGCCATCTGATTGATGGGCGTGGGGGTGCCCCAGTAGTCCACGCGGATGGGATCCAAAACGGCGGCGTTTGCGCGGCCGGCGCGAATGGAGTTGAGGGTGGAGTTCAGAGCCGATATGGTCTTGTTCATTTTGTCTTTTGCGTTTGCAAGTACGGTAT
>CAMVBD010000066.1 GCA_947165615.1 uncultured Clostridia bacterium
ACTATGATAATCAGATATACCATCTATTGCGGTGTTTTTGTTCAATAATGCGTGAACGATCTCATTCCTATATTTACACCATTGTTCGATTTTCTCAAGTGTTTCAAGAACCAAGCTGATATCCAAACATTCGCATTGACTTTTCAGCTTGACCAGATATCGGTCGTTTTCGTATCCTCCGTCGGTTTCGGATGCCCATAAAAGCATTGACCGTATAACTTTGATTTTCCCGCTGATATTCTTTACACCAAGTGTGTCGTTCTCTTTCTCTTTTTTATAAGTAGATACAAAATACTGAAAATAGGGCTTTGTTTTCTTCCAGCATCCGGTTTTTTCTCTGTCTGCGAAGAATGCGGCATGATACAGCATTGCGCGTAAACGATCTTCCAGCATAGCATAATCGATCAGCATTGCTTCAAAAAAGAAACCTTCACGCAATGCTTTTGAATATCTGCTCATCTGATGCTTATAGGTTTGTTGCTTATCCTTATTATCAGTTATCGGTGCAATTTTTCTTTCGCTCATTTTGAAAACGCTTCCTTCCTTATGTATCATAACATTTCAACAACGTCCCCCTGGCTGCGGAACCACATATCCACCCCATCGCCATAGACCTCGGCGGTGAGCAGCCAGCCGTCTTCTTTGCTGTGCGAGAGGACCTTCGCCGTGGGCAGGCGGTCCAGCACCGATTCGATAGAAAGCCCCTTGTAGCGAAACCGCACAGTTCTCAGCTCGCCCCCGAACATAAACTGCACCCGCTTGCGGAATTCACCCTCCTGAAATCGCTCAGCGTAGGGAACTTTGAAGTGTTCGTCCAACAGATCATATTTATCGATCCGATCTATGCGGTACACCGTGGGGAAGGGATGGCGCACCGCGTCCGGGTAATGCTCGTCCGGGCAGATGAACGCGGCAAGGTAAAAATAGAACTCCGAAAACATAATGCCCACTGGCTGCAGCAGCCGTGTGACGGGCTCGGATTCCTTCAGCTTGCGGTAGGTGACGCGCAGCAGGCGCTGCTCCTGTACCGCGCTGCCGATATCCCACATATTCTCAACAAACTTCTTTCCGTGATGCGGCTCCAGATAGTGGAACTTTTCGTTGGCGATCAGGGCCGTGACCAGCTCCTTATTCTGGCTCGGCACGCAGCTTGCCACCAGCTTATCGATAATGGGGTACATCTCTTCCTTTACAAGGCTGCGGCTTTCCAACAGAATTTTGCACACGGTGAGGATCTCGCTGTTGGTGAGGCTCTGGCGGGAATCCTGTACCAGCAGATAACCCTTTCTCGCACGGTCGTATTTCAGCTCGCGGTTTAATTCCGGTTCCTGCGCGTAATAGGCGCGGATATCGTCCAGATCCCTCTGAATGCTGCGCTTGTTCACCTCGAACCGCCGCGCCTCCTCTGCCTTGTTAATCACCTCTCCCCGCGCTACGCGCTGCGAAATGCTGATGATCCGCTCGGTCTTTTTATCCATACGATTCCTCCGTTTGGATGCATTGTATCATGAGCACATAGACAGAAACTGTCATTTGCATTATTATACAAGATAATGATATTAAAGGCAATATTGTTTTACCAAAAATCTAAAAACACACGGCGTGTAGCCGTGTGCAAAGAATGACGGAATTACTTTTCATTGCTGTTTATATGTATTTGTTGAGGGATCATATGTTGAATTTGTTGTATATAAAGCTATGAAATTGTCGTCCATATCGTCTTCATCCTCTGGCTTTTCTTCATCGGGGAGATAAAAGGATGACAAAGACAACATTCCGTCTTTTAATTCACCGTCAAGGGATACCTCTGCGCCGGTCATAAATCCGGAACTACACCCTTTGAAATATGCCTTGGGAACGGCTTTTGCCAACGCCTCAAACAAGCCAACCTCTCCCAATTCCGAGAAGACGCCGTATGGTCCCTCTGCGTTTACAGTGATTTCCTTTTTCTTGCCGGAAACGAGGCTTCTGAGCTGATCATCCGAAAGCATTCTCAGTTGCATTCTTTTTGATCCGATTTTGATCTCCGCGGACTCTATATAACCGCAATCGCTGTTCTGCCGATATTCTTTTTGCGTTTCAGATTCAAAAGTTTGCAATGCTTTTAATAAAGAAAACAGTTCGTCGGCATTTCCCTTTAATGTAATGAATGTATATATGTTTGCAGACATTATTCTTCGTCCTCCTCATCTTCGTCCCGCATATCCTCATCATAGTCTTCTTCACACTCCGCGAATTCAGACAGAACATCGTGAATGATCTCTATCTCAATTCCAAGTTCTTCCGCGATCTCCTCCGCCGACATACCGTCTTCATAGCAATCTAAAATATCCTGTTCCAAATTGCTCTCATTTTCCTGCTCATTATTTTCGTTGCCGATCTCTTTTGTTGCGGGAATATAGTAAAACGTTTTTGTTGTATCACCGTATTCATTATGCCACACATCCTCTATAATGACCTGTTTGACATCATCAAATGCAACGGAGGAAATACCTTCGTAATTATATTCGTTATACATTTTCATTGCTACATCAAAGAAACCGTCGTTGTGATTCTCCGGCTTCTGCATCACGTACATGCCCTTATAATGCTTATCAAACGCTTTGACCAGTTCTTCTCCGGTGGTTACATCCGCCAACAACTGAAGCATCTCCCCGTCGGTCATCAGCGCAAACACCTTGGGGTCGAAACCGTGACCGATTTCATCCATCGGATTGAAACTTTTAACTTTTGTTCCGTCTTTCATTTCAAGAATAACGGTCACATAACTGCTGCTGGAAGAATTGGTAACAAAGTCTGTTCTGATTTTCATACTGGTTTCTCCTTTATATTATTCTTGTTTTGTTCTGTGTTCACTATCGCAGAAAACGATCTCGGGCATCAGCGGGCAGCCGCCCATGCACAGGGGCTTTTTATCACAGCTGGGGCAAGCGGCGCGCATTTTATCCCGGAAGCGTTCAAAGGGCTCGCTGTTCCACGCGTCCTCAATGGTGACGTCTTCGCCGAGCTGCACTTCATAGCGTTTCTGCTGGTCGAAGGAGCAGGGCACCATCACCATGTCCGCGCCGATATAGCAGGAATAGCGCGCGCCTTCGCAGGTATCCAGCGATTCCGGCATGATGGACTTGCAATAGTGGATCGCGCCGGGGACGTTGCAGCTGTCCATGCCCACCTTGAAGGGATGGCGCTTGTCCACCTCGGCGAAGAACGCCGCCACGCGCGGATCGTCAAAGGACAGCACGTTGGCGCGGGTACCCTGGCCTGCGGGCTTGTGCAGCAGAAAGATCACCGCGTTGATCCCCTTCGGGAAATCGTTGTTCCGCAGGCGATTGCTCGCCTCGTCGATGCTGTTTTTGCCCAGCACGTAGTGGATGTTGGTCTTCACGCCGGCGTCCAGCAGCATCTTAATGGCGTTCAGCGTATACTCACTGCGGTACCAGCTCACCGCCACCGCGCCGCAGTATTTTTTGCAGACCGCGGCGAGTTCCGGCGTTAAGCCGTAACCGGAGGTGGTAAAGTTTGGCACGAGGTTATTCTCCCGGCTGATCTGTAGCAGCGCCTCAAAATGCTCGTGCTGGTCCGGGTCGCCCCTGCCGCCGAGCGCCAGCTGGTTGCACCTCCCCTTGCACTGTTCGGCGATCCAACGGAAGTTTTTCACCGTCATATTCGGCTGCTCCACCAGAAGGCCGCTCTGGTAGCAGCCGATGCCCGCCTTGGCGCACAGCCCCGTTTTGCCATGGATGCAGTGGCCCATCACGCCCACGTCGATCAGGTGCGGGAACGACGCCATAAACGGGTCCACGCCCGTGTCGCGCCCGTTTTCGTCCAGCACCCCCGTGCGCACATACGCCCCGGTTTCGGTATCAAAGGCGGATTTGAAATGGTATTTTTCGTCGTTTACAATATATCTCATTTTTTTATAACCTCTGCGAATATTAAGCAACGTATTATGATAACCTTGCTCAGATCATTCACTTTCCCAGTGACCGTTTTTCCATATTTTTGTTCTTTTTGTAATCAACTCCGCTTTTTTTGCCAGTTCAAACAAGTTCTCATCACCTACTGCAAGCGATTCCCATAAATCATCGCCACTGACGTCGTCAGTCTCAACATCATTGCAAAAACATGAAAACGATTCTTTTGTCATGTTTCCATCTTTTATACAGGTTTTTTCAGCTTGTTCGATTTCCCCTTCGAAACCATATGCTTGCATGATCTCAGCTGATTGCATAAAAGCATCATAAGAATCAAGCGCAGAAAGATCGTTTTCGATATCCTCACGGGTTATTTCTTCCGCAGATTCCCAATCGGCATGTAACAGATCAGCATGATGTAAAAGCTCAAACAGCTCTTTCGTAAAATCAGAGTATTCTCCCTCTTCCTTAGTATCCCACTCAAATTCCCATAAGAGCAAACAGAACAACCAGACGGAGACAGATTTACACTCCGACAAAAAGGGATATCGCCAATTGTTGATACCGTCAATATCGCACGATTTTCCGGAAGGCAGCGTAACAATCATTCTATCCGACAATACGCCGTTTTTTGTTTTTGTGATTTTTATGCCGATGCTTTTCAAATAGTCAAACAGATTTTGGTTCTCAACATGAAACACCAAAAAACTGCTGTCGCTGGAATTTGTAACAAAATCGGTTCTGATCTTCATAAATTTAATCCTTCTTTCTTATTATTTTTCTACAGCAGAGTACCATCCGTGCGCATGTACGTCCCGGTTTCTGCATCAAAGGCGGATTTGAAATGATATTTTTCGTCGTTGATGATGTATTTCATAATGTCAGTTAATCTTAAGCAGTTTCTCAACGTTATAAAATGCGTTGTTCGGCGCATCTCCGGTAACCGCAACGATCATTCCGCGGAACCCTTTTTTTGCTCCGTCCACATATACGATATCGCCGGGTTGAATACGCTCGAAACAATTATATTCATAAGCGCGGTTGTCTGCGAATTTCACTTTGACTGTATGGCCGGCTCCCGTGTTTTTCGCATCTGTCTCCTCTGTGTTTTCAATCTCGTTATTCACAACGTACTTTTCAAACACATCCGAGAAAAACGCTTCATTGATTTTGGTGGCAACTTTAACCTCTGCCGCGTCTTTTTTTTCATCAAACACCACATACGGAAGCGAGATACCGGCGCACGCGGGCGCAACTGCTTTAAAAGTGTTTGATCTGCCGTTTGCGGCTGTCTTAACGGAGACGGCTGCTTTCGGCACATCCTCCAGAAACAGCACATAATCCACCGGATCAGCCGGTTCCGTATGGCCGGGGATCAGATCCGCAACCGGCACCTGGGTTTTTACCGTATATTCGGGAAACGCTTTTTTGATCGCGGTTTCAAAGAAGGACGGTTTGCAGGCCGGTTTCATACCGATCGCGCTCCATTTGCTGTCGATGATAAACGCAGCGGATTCCGTAACCGTCTGATTCTGAAAATCCACGCGCACCGTTTCAACAGCCAGGTCGTCATTATTGATCTTTTCTTCAACGATCCGTTTCGCAAGCTGCGGCAGACTGCGACACAAGCTCTTCCACGCATACCGGGGGATCGCCTTGTTCCCGCAAAACCCGGTAGGCCACTCGTCCTGCCAGCCACCTTCGACATATACCTCCGCCGTATTCAAATACGTTTCCATCGCTTCACAAGCGGATTCTTGTTGTTCCCCCTTTGTTTTCGTTACGCATTCCGCAAGGCTCCGGAGTCCTGCATCATTGACGACAGTCAATCCCGAAGACTCTCCGAAGGAAACCCAGATCCTTCGCAGGATAATGCTTCGGACGGATGTAATATCCTGAACGTTTGCCTTTATTTCATCCGTGTAGTTTTTGATTTTTGTTTTACCCGTCCCGGTCATGGAAACCTGAAGCAGACGGCACAGGTCATCGATATCGGACGCACGCAGGACGTCCTGCCCGGAACAGATGAAATTGGAATCTGCGCCGTACTCCGACGGTTTTGTTTCAAAAACGTACCGGGCGTTCTCCGTGGTCTCTACTTCCACTTCCACAACGAAACTGGAACTGCTGGAATTGGTTACATAATCGGTTCTAATCTTCATAATGCACCCTATTCTACTTGAAATAAGCTCAGCTTCCCAAGAACGTATCGATCTTCGCAATGATTGCGGGCTTCAACTTGTAACTGTTTTTCAACTCTTCCATAATGCTGACAGCTTGCTCCTTGTTACGCCGAAGGACCAGTTCCGCTTGAGGAAGGACCTTTGTGCCGGACTGCGTCAGGAAAACAACGGCGATTTCTTTCAAGGATGTTTCGTCCTTCCAAAGGTTTTCCAGTAACCACATGGAAGTCTTCGTGTTGAGCTTACACCCGTTCAGCATTGCAGGGATCAGGCTCTCCACGTTCTTTATATTTGTTTTCTTAGCCGAGTATCCGTTTGAAAAAAGGTTTTCCCCAACTGATTTCAGGTTTTCGGGGAACACAACGGTTTCCAAAGAAGGACACATACCGAACACACCGGCGCCAAGCGTTTTCAGTTTTTCGGGAAGAACGATTTCTTTGAGTTCTTTACATCCTGAAAATGCCGCATCTTCAATAGATTCAACACTGTTCGGGAATTGAACGGATATCAGCTTTTTGCAATCTGAAAAAGCGCAGCGTTTCATGATTTTGACTCCTTCCGGAATCACAACTTTTTCTGCAGCATCGTTACTGAAGGCGTTTTCACCGATCACTTCAAAACCTTTCGGGATCACAACCTTTTGTTCTCCGCTTCTGTGCTTAAACAAAATGACGCCTACAGAAACAAATTCCTTTTCCTTTTTCTGCTGCTTTATCCACGGAGTGGTGTTGTCGCCGAAGGAACTGGAACTAACCTCCCTTAAACGAGGACACCCATCTGTAAAATGGATCTCCTTCAGGGGACACATTGCAAACGCCTCTTTTGCAACGCTCACAAGGGATGCCGGAAGAACAATTTCTTTCAGTTTTTTACACCCGCCGAATCCCCAATATCCGATTTTTGTAACTCCTTCCGGAATAATCGCTTTTACAAAATCACCTTCGAAAAATTCGTGGCTCGCAATTTCCTTACGACCTTCGTCGATCACCAGAACCTTGTCAACGATACGATAGTCATCTGCCATATTAATACCCATTCCGGTCGCTTTGCGTCCGGCACAAATAGGAATGAAAGTG
>CAMVBD010000067.1 GCA_947165615.1 uncultured Clostridia bacterium
TAGCAGAGTTCTCGCCAATTTTCAACCGGATTTGATGATTTTCGGATATTAAATCTGACTTTTGACGATCCGGCAGTTTAAGCCACGTACCTAAACGGTGCGTGGCTTTTTCATTTTTACGCAGAAATATTTGAAAAGCACCCGAGCAAAAGGGGGTTCCCGGAGGAAATAAACAGGACCGGCAAAATCCTGTGCGAGTCATGTCCGATTGAAAAAGAAAAGCCCAGTCATTTGGGCGGAATGCCTTGTATGACTGGGTGTTTTGGCGGAGAGTTAGGGATTCGAACCCTAGGTGGTTTTACCCACACAGCATTTCGAGTGCTGCACCTTCGACCACTCGGACAACTCTCCGTATTCGGTTTAACGGCGGGGAACATGAATCCTCCATATGTACGCCTTGATATATTAGCAGAAAAAAAAGGATTTGTCAATCATTCATTTTGCAGTTTTAAAACTTTTTGTTGACTTTGTCAGGATCGGCTTTATAATAGAAATGATTTCTTTTATAAAGGCAGGATTATTTATGTTACTGGCAATTGACGTCGGAAATTCCAATATCAACCTCGGGCTTTTCAAAGAGAAGGAGTTGCGGCTCGTCTGCACGCTGTCTACCGATCCCTCAAGAACGGCGGATCAGTATGCCGTTGAGATTCGTGGGGCAATGAAGCTTCGCGGAGGGGATCTTTCGGCGGTGACGGGCGCCGTCATCGGTTCCGTTGTCCCGGCTCTGACAAGCGTCCTGAAAAATGCGGTTTCTCTTCTTTGCGGCGTGGACGCCCTGATCCTCGGCCCCGGCGTTACGCACGGTCTGGACGTTCGGATTGATGAGCCATCCCAGCTTGGCGCGGACCTTATTGCGGGCGCCGTCGGCGCGCTCGCGTTCTTTCTGACGCCCTGTCTTGTGATGGATCTCGGAACCGCTACGAAGATCAGCGTTTTGGACAAAAACGGCAGTTACCGCGGCTGTACGATCTCCGCCGGGGTCAAGATCTCGCTGAACGCATTGGCGGAAAAAACGGCGCAACTGCCGCACATTGATCTCGGCGCCGCGGATTGCCCGGCGTTCGGCACCAATACCGTACAGTGCATGCAGGCCGGGACGCTCCTCGGGACGGCTTCCATGCTGGACGGGCTTTGTGACCGGATCGAAACCTATCTCGGAGAGCCGATCGCCTCGGTCGTCGCGACGGGAGGGCTTTCCGGCGCCATTGTGCCGCATTGCAAAAGAAAAGCGAAGATCGTGCCGGAACTGATCCTGCAGGGCCTTCGCGTGATCTATGAACGGAATATGTGATCCGTAAATAAGGGTCAGACGACCTGTACGATGTAGAATTTGAGATATTCCGTCTCCGGTACGCCGAGCAGAACGGGGTGATCCTTCGCCTGCTGCAGGTACGCCGCAATGCGGATCCTGACGTTTGCCTCGGTCGCCGCCTCGAGCAGCATTTTGCGGAACAGCGCGTCTGTCATAAAGTGCGAGCAGGAGCAGGTGGCGAGATACCCGCCGCGCGGCAGAAGGCGCATAGCCTGAAGGTTGATCTGCTTATAGCCGTGGTAGGCAGCGTTTACGGTCTTTGTGCTCTTTGTGAACGCGGGGGGATCCAAAATAATATAATCAAAGGGCTTGCGCTTTTCCCGGATGAGCGCGTCCAAAAAATCGAAGACGTCCGCGCAGATGAAGTCGATGCCGTCCATCCCGTTCAGGGCGGCGTTTGCCTTGGACTGCCTTATCGCGTCCTCGGAGATGTCGACGGCGGTCACGCTTTTCGCGCCGGCGGCATAACAGTTCATCGCGAAAGCGCCGGTATGCGTAAAGCAGTCGAGCACGGTTTTTCCTTGCGCGATGGAGGCTGCCGCAAGACGGTTGAATTTTTGGTCGAGGAAAAAGCCGGTTTTTTGTCCGTTGATATAATCGACGCTGTACCGGACCCCGTTTTCGGTAATCATGACTTGCGGCTGTGCGGTTTCGTTCCCCTCGGAAAGCAGGGGAGAGCGGAAATACCCCTTCCCGGCCGCGAGTCCTTCTTTTTTACGGACCTCGACGTCGTTTCTTTCATAGACGACGGAGACTGCCTCACCGTATTCCCGCAGGATCCGGATCGCCGCCTCAAAAAGTACCTGCTTTCTTTGCTCCATGCCGAGGCACATGATCTGTGTGACAAGAACGTCACCGAACTTGTCGATGATGAGCCCGGGAAGCATGTCTGCGTCGCCGAAAACCAGACGTGTGTTTGACAGGTCGCCCTGCATGACCGTGCGGCGGTAATCAATGGCATAGCGGATCCTGCGTGCAAAAAACGCCTCGTCGAACGTATCGTTCGCGTTGACGGACAGAATCCGCACGGCGATTTTGGAAAACCCGTTATAAAACCCCGATCCGAGGTATTTCTTCTTTTCGGAAAAAACGTCGACGATCTCTCCGTTTTCGATTCCCTCGTCCAATCGAACGATTTCATTCCCGTATACCCAAATATGACCGTCCGAAAGAAAACGATCACATTTCTTTGAAACGGTTATTTGTTTGAATTCACGCATCGTTGCATCCCCTTCCGTTGTTATTCCATTTTAACCGAATCGAACCGTATTTGCAATCCTTATTTCATAACATGACGGCAAACTCGCCACAGAAAACGAATATTACACTTTTGGACGGTTGATTTTCCGTCCTTTTTGTGTTAAGATAAAATAAATTTTTATTGGAGCGTTTTATGTTTGAGACGAAACTCGGGATCGATTTCGGATCTACGAATATAACCGTATACGTTGAGAACAAAGGGATCGTTTTACGCGAGCCCTCTGTCGTCGTGTGCGACAGATTCTCCGGTCAGATCATGTCGCAGGGAGAAGAAGCGGATCGGATGAAGGATAAATTGCCGTCGACTATGCGCGTAGTGTATCCGATCAAGGACGGTGTTGTGCAGGATTATGAGACTGCTCTGTATCTTCTGAAAAAGTATCTTGACAGGGCTTGTCGGGGACGGATCCTCAGACCCAGCGTATTGATGTGTGTATCGGGCAACGTCTCCGATCTCGAAAAAAAAGCGCTGTTTGAACTTGTTTCAAAAGCCGGAGCGGGCAGGGCTTGTTTTATTGAAAATACGCTTGCAGCCGCTGCGGGAGCGGGGTTTGATCTGAAAAAACCGCGCGGATCTCTGATCTGTGATATCGGCGGAGGGACAACGGAGTGCGCCTCCATTTCTATGGGCAATATCGTTGTAGCGAAAAGCGCGCGGATCGGCGGCAACGATCTGTCCAACGCCATCAGCGATTATATCCTGCATGAGCGTTCCGTTATAGTCGGACGTTCGACCGCGCAGACGATCATGCAGACAGTCGGAACCGCCGTGTACAGGAATGAAGAAGTTGCCGTGACAGCCGCCGGAAAACACAGAGATACTTCTTTCCCCGTACTCTTTGAAATCACATCCACGGAAGTCTACTGGATCCTGAAGTCCTATATGGAAGAGATCCTGTCGTTGATCCGAAACGTTTTAGAAGAAACCCCACCGGAACTGGTCGCTGATATTGGTGAAGACGGATTGGTGATTTGCGGCGGCGCTGCAAATTTGTATGGAATGGCAAGGTATTTGGAGTGGAACCTCGGGCTTCGTACGTCCGTTGCCGAAGATGCCGGTGAGTGCGCCGCATTCGGCCTTGGACGGCTGCTGAAAAATATGAAAGAACTCGAGAAAAACGGCTTTATTTTTGAGTCCGTCGATGAAGACGGTGAGGATGAATAAACGAATGGAAACGAATGCAACCGAGATCCTTTCCGGTTACGTGGAAGACGTCGTCTTTCAGAATCCCAACAATTATTTCTCAGTTCTTGAGATCAACGTCAATGGGGAAATCCATACCGCTGTCGGAGAGATTTCTGAAGTTACTTCAGGGGAAGAAGTGGAACTGGAAGGCATATGGGCTTCCCATCCGACCTTCGGCCGGCAGTTCAAGTTTACGTCCTGCAAACGCAGTTTGCCCGATACCACCGCAAAGCTTTTCCGGTATCTCGCCTCCGGCGCCGTAAAGGGGATCGGTCCGAAGACCGCGGCAAAAATTATCCGGGAGTTCGGGGACGAGAGTTTTGACGTGCTCGAACGCGAGCCGGAGCGGCTTGCGATCATTCCCGGAATCTCCAAAAAGAAAGCCGTGGAGATCAGCAACGAGTTTAATCTGAGAAACGCTCTGCGCACAATCATGCTGGAGCTGGAAACCTACGGCGTCAGACCCACGGAAAGTGCCGCGATCTATAAACGCTTCGGCGTCAACGCCGTAGCCATGATCCGGGAAAACCCCTATATTCTCTGCGATTCCGTCAACGGCTTTTCCTTTGACCGGGTGAGGAGCTTTCCCGGCAGATGGGACTCAGCCCCGACAGCCGTTACCGCAATTCAGCGGGGGTCCTGCATATCCTTTCCTATAATCTGTATTCGAACGGACATACCTGCATTCCGCGCAAAAAGCTGTACGCGCCCTGCCGCGAGCTGCTCGGAACCGAAAAAATCGAGACCGACGGCGCGATAGACTCGCTGCTGACAGAGAGAAGGCTCGTTTCCGAAGAACTGCGGGGAGAGGAATTCCTGTTTTTGCCGAATATTTATGACTCGGAAAAAGACATCTCCGAGCGTCTTAATCGTGCGATCCGGTATACCGGCGCAAAGGCGGATACGAAGGAGGAGGACCTCCGACGGATCGAAATGCAGGAGGGAATCGTGTATGCGGAAAAGCAGAAGGACGCGATCCGCATCGCTGCCGACCGCGGATTTCTGATTCTGACCGGCGGGCCAGGTACCGGAAAGACAACGACGGTCAAGGGGATCATTGCGAATTTAGAACGGAAGAACGTCACCATTCTTCTCTGCGCGCCGACGGGCATGGCGGCAAAGCGCATGAGCGACGTGACCGGCCGGGAGGCCAAGACCATCCATCGTCTGCTGGAGGTCGAATGGTCGGAGGACGATAAGCCCGTATTCCGCCGAAACGCCGGGAATCCGCTGGCCTGCGGCGCGATCATCGTGGACGAGGTCTCTATGGTGGACGTGGAGCTGATGGCGTCTCTTTTGGACGCACTGCCGCTTGGGTGCAGGATCATTCTGGTCGGCGACTCCGATCAGCTCCCGAGCGTCGGACCCGGAAACGTCCTCGGGGATATCATTGCCTCGGGAGTGATGCCTGTCGTTTGCCTGACCGAGATCTTCCGGCAGGCACAGAAGAGCCTGATCGTCATGAACGCGCACCGTATTATTCACGGTGAGTTGCCGATTCTGAATAAGACGGATAACGATTTCTTTTTTATGCCGCGAGAGAATGGTTCCGCAACCTCCGATACCGTAACTTCACTGGTATCCAAGCGTTTACCTGACGCCTATGGCTTTTCGCCGATCATGGACATTCAGGTGCTGTGTCCCTCCAAACGCGGAGAACGCGGCCCACAGAATCTCAACAAACGACTACAGGCCGTCATCAAGCCTCCTGACAGATCCAAAAATGAACTGCGCACCCCCGCCGGACGGATCTTCCGGGAGGGCGACCGCGTTATGCAGATCAAAAACAACTACAATATCCACTGGAAAAAGGGGATCGAGGAGAACGACGGCGTTTTTAACGGCGATATCGGTCTGATCCGTAAGATCAATTATCTAACAGCGCAGATGCTGATCGATTTTGACGGACGGATCGCCGAGTATCCGACAGACAATCTGTCTGAACTGGAGCTTGCGTACGCCATCACCGTGCATAAAAGCCAGGGCAGCGAATATCCCGTCGTCATCCTTCCCTTGATCGACTGCCCGAAGCCGCTGATGTACCGGAATCTTTTGTATACCGCCGTCACTCGCGCGAAAAAGATCCTGATCATCGTCGGCGGGGAGGACAGAGTCATCTCCATGACGGACAACAATAAAACACATCTTCGGTATTCCGCGCTGGAAACATTTTTGCGGGAATAGGACTTTACAAATTTGAATTTTAGTGATATAATTTCTTAAATATTGTCATTTGCATGCATTAAAGGAGATCAGCCTATGTCCAAAGAACTCGAAAAGGTATATGATCCCGGTCAGGTCGAAGACCGTACATACCGATTTTGGCTGGAAGGAAAGTATTTTCACGCAAAGCGTGAGGCGGACAAGCCTACCTATACGATCGTGATTCCGCCGCCCAACATCACCGGGCAGCTGCATATGGGCCACGCCCTCGACAACACCCTGCAGGACATCCTGATCCGGTATAAACGGATGCAGGGCTTTGATACGCTGTGGCTGCCGGGCACCGATCACGCGTCCATCGCGACGGAGGCTAAGATCGTCGAAGCCATGCGAAAAGAGGGCATCCGCAAAGAGGATATCGGCAGGGACGCATTTCTTGTCCGCGCCTGGGACTGGAAAAAGCAGTACGGCGGCCGCATCATCGAACAGCTCAAAAAGATGGGCTCCTCCTGCGACTGGGACAGAGAACGCTTTACGCTGGATGAAGGCTGCTCCAACGCCGTCAAGGAAGTATTCGTCGGACTTTACGAGCAGGGGCTTATCTATCGCGGCAACCGAATGGTCAACTGGTGTCCCTGCTGCAAGACCTCCATTTCGGACGCGGAGGTTGAATACGAAGAGAAGAACTCCAATTTCTGGCATCTGCTGTATACGGTCAAGGAGACCGGCGAAAAGCTGGAGCTTGTGACGACCCGCCCCGAGACGATGCTCGGCGATACCGCGGTCGCCATCAACCCCGAGGACGAACGCTATAAGCATCTGCACGGCTGTCACGTCATCCTGCCGCTGCTGAACAAGGAGATCCCGATCGTTTTGGACGAGCACGCCGATCTCGAAAAGGGGACCGGCGTCGTCAAGATCACGCCTGCTCACGACCCGAACGACTTTGAGGTCGGCCGTCGTCACGATCTGCCAATCGTGCGCACCTTTACCTACGACGGCCGTCTGACCGGCGCCGCCGAAAAAGCCGCTTATACCGTTGAAAGCCTGGGCGACCAGGCCCAGGAGGCCGTTTCCGACGCGCAGGACGCCGTTCAGGACGCGGCGGAGAAGGCAGAAGATTTCGTTCAGGAGAAAGCCGAAG
>CAMVBD010000068.1 GCA_947165615.1 uncultured Clostridia bacterium
CGCAGACAAAACGAAGGAGGCGTCAACGTTGTCGATCGTCAATAATTCGTCTGCCGCTTTGGAACAAATCAATCTGGCGGAAGGTCCGCCGGCGGAATAAACGGAAATCGCATACCGGTCGTAATACTTTGCGGCGTTGACGACATTGTTGATCTGAATGTTGTCCTGCGCGGACCCGGCAAACAGCTTTCTTACCGCCACGGTATCCGCTTTGCAGGCCTTCAGATACGACGCGGCGTCAAAAGTCCGTACGGTAACGCGTAAAGTATAGTCTTTCGTGTCCAGCATAATGCCGGCTAAAAGGGCCTGCGCCTGTGATTGCGAGAGTTTCGGTTTTGACGGAGAATACTGCACAAGTTCCGTCACCATTTCGCAGGCGGAAGAAGCATGCGGTTCGAGGAGTTCATAGGTATTTCCTTCGATATGATCGACGGCCATGCGGTGATGGTCGATAATAACGGTCTTAAGGCCGAGACTCAATAAACTCGGCGCTTCGACGAGTTTTACCCGCATGGTATCCACAACGACGAGAAGCGTGGAAGCGGAAGCGATCTCATACGCTTTCTCCGGCGTAATGAAACTGATTGCCCCGGAGCCGCCTTCCAGCATTTTGACGAGAGGCATCGCCATGGTCTTTGTCATATCGATAACGACGTGCACGTTTTTGGCTTTTGCTCTTGCAATGGCAACGATTCCGGCGGCAGCGCCGACACAGTCGAAATCACTGTACGCATGTCCCATGACAAGAACGTCGGTCGCATTTGCAATATACTCATCCAAAGCGGCGGCAAAAACACGGGATTTCACTTTTCCGCGCTTCTCTTTTCCGCCGGTGATCCCGCCGAAAAAGTCGTAACTGTCCCCGTTCTTGACGGCGACCTGATCGCCGCCGCGTCCGCGCGCCATATCAAGCGCTTCTCTGGCGTTATCTTCACTCTCTTTGAAATTCTCACCGTGCCCGACGCCGACGGAAAGGGTGATCTCTGCATCCGCAGGGCCGAAATGAGCGGAGCGAACTTTATCTATAATGGAAAAACGTGCGTTTGTCATCTCAGACAGATTCTTGGATTCTGTGACCGCAAAAAACCGTCCGTCCGTAAATTTGCGGAAAACGCAGTTATATTCGGAGAACCATTTCGTAATAATCCGATCAAGATCCGAACACATCGAGTAATAATCCTCGTGCGGCATAAGATCTTCAGCCTGTTCCAGGGAATCTACATTGACAAGCACAACGGTCGGTCGAGTCAAGCCATAGATCTCACGGATCTCTTTCAAAGCGGTATCGTCCACGAAATAAAACGAGACCAGATCATCTTTCAGCCGTACCGGATAAACGGTGTACCGCTGATGATCGCCGTTCAGTTCGATCGGATCCGTTTCTTTGTCTTCCTGCAGCACTGAATGGATCGGAAGAAGTTCCGCGGCATTTCCCGTTTTTAATTTCGAAAAATCCAGAAGCACACGTTCGAATCGATGGTTGTACCAAACGATTTCACCGTCTTGTTTCACGAGGAGGATCGGGAACGGAAACAGTTTTTCTGCTTCTCCGCTCTCCTTCCCGATTCTCAACGATGAAGTCAATAATTCAACGTCTTCCCGTTTTCTTGCGAGTTTGTTCATAAACCAGCGGATCGCGAAAAAAGCAAATACCAAAAGAACAACAAGTTCCGCAATTCCCAAAATCGGAGAAAAAATGAACGTTAATCCGGCGCCGACTGCGGCAATCAGGAACGCGATTACCGTACATGGATAGGTTTTTATCAAATTGCCGAAATTCATATGATCTCTCCTTTCTCGCGGAGTCCGCAGTTCCGTTTTATACGGCGAACATACTTACAAGGATAACGGGGCTGCGTCTTGTCTTGTCGTATACGACCTTGCCGACGGCATCTTTGATTTTTTGTTTCAGCGCCAAGGTATCCGGTTGTCCGTTTTTATTCTGTTTCCGGATGACCTTTTCGCAGGCCTGTGAAATAAAGCCGTAAAGCTCGTTTGCGTTTTCGGCGAATACAAAACCTTTCGTCTGGACGTCAACGTCGTCTAACAGTTCGCCGGTGTAGAGATCCAACGCGGCGCTGATAAAGATCACGCCGTCCGTGGACAGTTTTTTCCGATCCATCAACACGCCGGACCCGACGTCTCCGACGCCTGAACCGTCGACAAAAATACGGCCGGCGGGAACGGACCCATCAAAAGACGCTTTATCCTGCGTAAGTTTCAAAACGCTGCCGAGTTCCGGAACAAGGATATTCTTTTCCGGGATGCCGACGCTTACAGCCAATTCCGCATGACGGCGCATGTGCTTCTGCTCCCCATGTACCGGAATGAAAAACCGGGGGCGAACAAGATTCATGATGAGTTTGAGTTCTTCCTGTGCCGCATGTCCCGACACGTGGATCCCGAGACTTTTTTCATACACGACCTCGGCTCCGAATTTCATCAGATCATTGATGGTATTGGCAACGCTTTTTTCATTTCCGGGAATCGGCGTTGCGGAAATGATGACGAAATCGTTGGAGCCGATGCTGACCTTTCTGTGGTCTCCGAGCGCCATGCGCGCAAGCGCCGACATCGGTTCTCCCTGACTTCCCGTGGTAATAATAACGATATCCTCGTCACGGTAATTCTTCATTTGATCGATCGGGACCAAAAGACCTTCCGGGATCGTCAGATAACCGAGTTCCCTGCTGACTGCCGTAACGTTTTCCAGACTTCTGCCGGACAGAAATACTTTTCTGCCCATTTTGCCGGAGGCGTCGACGATCTGCTGCACCCGATGGATATTGGACGCGAAAGAGGCGACGATGATACGCTTCTTCCCTGCCTTGATAAAGAGTTGTTCCAGCGTTTCGCCGACTTTCTTTTCGCTTGGCGTATATCCGGGCTTTTCTGCGTTTGTGGAATCCTGCATCAGTGCAAGCACGCCTTCGTTTCCGAGCGCCGCAAATCTGGAAAGGTCGATAACGCCGCCGTCGATCGGCGTATTGTCGATCTTGAAATCGCCCGTATGCACGATAAGCCCCGCGCCGCAGCGGATCGCGAAGCCCAGCGAATCCGGGATCGAGTGATTGACATGGATCGCTTCAAAAGAAAACGAGCCGACGTCTATTACGTCACCGGGCGCAATGGTATGCAGTTTTGCCTCGTTAAGCAGTCTGTGCTCGCGGAGCTTCCCCTCAATGAGGCCCATCGTCAGACAGGTCGCATATACAGGCACGTTAATGATTTTCAGTAAGTAAGGAAGACCTCCGATGTGGTCTTCGTGTCCGTGTGTGATAAAAACGGCTTTGATTTTTTCACGATTACGTTCAATATAGGAAAAGTCCGGAAGGACATAATCGATGCCGGGCATATCGGCGTCCGGGAAGGTCATTCCGCAATCCAGAATGACCATCTCTCCGGCGTACTCAAACACAGTCAGGTTTTTTCCTATCTCATTGATACCGCCGAGAAAGGCGATCTTAAGCGGCTCTTTGGACCGGTAATGCGGTAAAGAAAGTTCATGGATCCCTGTTTTTCCGGGGTTCACGGTTTTTGAGGATTTTTTATCGTTCCTGACTGTTTTCGCTTTTTTATGCGTTTTTTTCTGCTCCGCGCTCAAAAGAACTTCTTCGGCTCTTCCGAGTTTGGCATTTTTAGCGCTGTTGGATGATTTTGCAGTCTTCTTTCCGGATGGCTGTTCGTTTGTTTCATTTTTTTTCTTTGTCGTTTTTGTTTTGGCGACGGTTTTCTTCGTCTGCTTCGACGCAGTTTTGTTCGGCATATTTTCTCCTTAGTCACTGTCTATATAAATCTTCCCGATTGTTATGCCGGGAATCCGATGATATGATTTATCATCTTATAATACTATGAATTCGATTTATTGTCAAGTCTCATCTTTACGTCTTGCACCAGTTCTTTTGCCGCTTCCATCCCTGCCGCTTCAACTAAGATCCGGACTTTCGCGCTGTTGCCGAGTTGACGGATCTTTATTGTCCCGGACGGGGAATGATACCCGTAATACGGATTATCCGCTCCTTTTTCTTTTGTGGCTCCTGTTGACAGGATCAAAGACCGTACGTTTGCCGGCGAAGAATCAAGATCGACGGTTTCCTGTCTGGAAACGGTTTTCGGCTGTTCGATCAGCGCCTCTTTTACGGTTAAGCCGTTATCCGACAAATACCGGATAAAGGTACACGCAAGAAACAGAGCGTCAAAACACCATAGATGTTTTTGCAAATCGGGGGTTTCCGTTCTTTGCCCGTTTTGGTACAGCCGCACCAACACTTTTCCATGTTTTCTGGCAAGTTCTTCATATATAAAAGGCGCTTCTTCGGGAACGGGAAAAACGGGATCGTCGTTCAGCGCCGTATCCGCAAGCAAGGTCCTGATCTGCGTCGACTGATAAAACATGCCGTTTTCGAGACAATAAAGATCCGTACCATGGGGATTTATCATGATCTGTAATTCCGGATAAACCGTATCGGATCCCTCGTTTGGAAACAGTTTCTCACAGATTTCTTTAACCAGGGGATTGTCGCATTCCAGCCGGATCCTGCGGTCCGGCCGTCCCAAACCCAACACCTTTTTCAGAGACGCATAATAAGCGGTCGACAGCAAATGCATCCTGAAATAATCGCCGACGGCTTCTGACGGCGCATAGCGAAACGATGAAAAACGGAAAATACGATTGAGCGTTCTGGATTCTTCAAGAGCGACCGGCAATCCGTTTTTTCCTGAAAAACGGAATCCGATGCGTTCCCCGTCGAAGCGGATATGCACAAAAGCGTCCAGAGAACAGTATCCGGAATAGAACACGGTTTGCGCCGAAAAGATTTCTTCAAAATCATATACGATCACACCCGCGGCGCGAATACCCGCAATACAGGCATCCTTAAAAAGAGCGCATATTTCTCCGCCGGATATACCGACACCGATCCGGCGTACTTCCGAGAGACTTCCGAGCGCGTGTCCGATCTTTACGGCGTCCGACAAGGATACTTCCGTAAAAGGCGCACCTTCGACTCCCATTGCGTCTGTTTCCAAATATTTCGGTTTCCCATACAAAAGATCTGCGGTCAGAACAGATTCCGGAGGGATTCTGTTACCCGGCCATATCCGCACGTTCTGCCGGATCCTTGAAAACCTGCCGATCTCCACATCCGAGCCGATCGATACATTGTCCTCTACAACGGTATGGTCGAAAATATGAACGCGCTCAGCCATGATCGAATTCCTGACTTCCACCTGCTCCTCAAGTTTTGTTCCGTCCCCGAGCATGGAATTGCTTACCGACACGGATTCCCCGATCTCACAGTTTTTTCCGAGAACGGCATAAGGGCCGAGCTTTGCATTCTTTTGCAGTACAGCGCCTTCTCCGATCAAACAGGGGGCTATGATCTGCGCGCCGTCCGGCGTAGTTTGGTCATTCTCGATCAGCGTACCCCGATAAGCGATCTTTTTGTCTTTTTGCATAAGGAATTCTTTGGAAAAAGAAAGCAGAGAAGACGGCTCGCCGAGATCCGCCCAAATCCCTTTTGCCGAATAGCAATATAAACGATAGTTTTCCCGAAGCAGCGCCGGAAACAAATCCTTAGCAAAATCAAATTGTCTCCGTTCGGGAATACGGGCAAGCGCTTTTTCTTCGATAATATAAATTCCCGTACTGATCGGACCGTCCGTAACGTTTTCCCAGCCGGGTTTTTCAAGAAATCCTGTGATCCTGCCGTCTTTTTCTGTCTCCATGATCCCGTATTCTCTGGGGTCTTTGACTTTGATGCCGACTATGGTTATATCTGCCTGCGCCGACTCATGGGAACGGATGGCCTCGCTCAAATCAAAATCAAAGATATTATCTCCGCTCAGGACCAACAGCGCGTCTTCCGTTTGCGGGACGCAGTTCTTTACGCCTCCCGCCGTTCCGAGAGGATGGTCTTCGATATGATAAATCAGAGAAACAGAATCGTTTCTCAGTTCGCAATGAGAAATGATCTCCTGCGCCTGATAACCGAGAGACAGATGCGTTTTTTGAACGCCCAGCTTTTTCGTCATATCCAGAATACGATCGAGGATCGGGATATTCAACACTTTGATCAAAGGCTTGGGACAGCTTTCCGTAAACGGAGCAAGGCGACTTCCCCGTCCGCCGCACAAAATGACTGCTTCCATATCTTTTCTTCCTTTCCTGAAATATACTAACAGTATTGTCAGGAAATATAAAAATAATCCCGTTAAGTTGCAAAACGCCTGAAAACGTGTTATACTGAATTCGGTGATAACATGAAACACGTTTTCTTATTTTCTGACGGCGCCTGCTCGGGGAATCCCGGCCCCGGCGGGTGGGGCGTGATCTTACGATATAACGATACGGAAAAAGAATTATCCGGCGGTGAAGCCGAAACGACAAACAACCGTATGGAACTGACTGCCGTTATTAAAGGATTGAACGCCCTCAGATTCCCCTGTCGCGTCACTGTGACGTCAGATTCCAAATACGTATGCGATGCGATCAATCAGAATTGGCTTTCAGCCTGGGTAAAAAACGGATGGAAGAAAGCCGACCGGAAACCCGTATTGAACACGGATCTTTGGATGGAACTCCTGCGGCTGATGGAGATCCATTCGGTCGAGTTCCTGTGGATCAAAGGGCACGCGGGGCATCCGGAAAACGAGCGCTGTGACAAATTGGCCGTAGCCGCATATCAGCAATTTCTTTGATCCGGCTTAACAAAGAACTGTAAGACGACTTGCCTTACAGTTCTCTTTTTTATATGATGATGCAGATGAGTCCGCTGCAGCCTTCGTTGATCACCCGCTCAAGCGTCTGCTGCAGTTTCATTCGCGCTTCATTCGGCATATGCGTGAGTTTCGTCCGAAGCCCTTCATTGACAAGGTCATCCAAACTCTTCCCGAAAATATTGGATTCCCAGATTTTCGCCGGCTCCTCTTCAAATCCGTCCAACAGATACTTTACAAGATCTTCACTTTGTTTTTCACTGCCGACGCTCGCCGCGACTTCCTTTTTGATGTCTTCGCGCATCATATGGATCGAATGCGCGCTTGCACGCA
>CAMVBD010000069.1 GCA_947165615.1 uncultured Clostridia bacterium
AATTTATTCACAAAACCGAAACGGATCAATCGGGAGGCGACGGCATGGCACAGACAAAACTCGCGTTTATCGCGGACATCCATTACTATTCTCCGAAACTCGGGATCACCGGGCGGGCGTATGAACTGCGCTCCGGCTCCGACCAGAAATGTCTTGCCGAAAGCGGCGCCATCGTGGACGCCGCCTTTGACCGGCTGCTGAAAGAAACGGACGTCGACGCCGTGGTCATTTCCGGCGACGTCACAAACGACGGCGAGATCGTGAGCCACGAGGAGATCAGGGACAAATTCACCGCCTTTGCCGCCAAAAAGCCCCTGTATCTCATTACCTCCACCCACGACTGGTGCACCGACGGCAACCCCCGCCGGTTTGAAGGCAACGAGGTCTTTCACGACGTCGACGCCGTGGACGCGCCGACGCTGGACGCCATGTACGCCGGGTTCGGGCGCGAAACCCTTGTGTCCGAATACGAGACCGGACGGGGCTTTCACTCCCGCTGCTTCCAGGTCAGCCCCACCTTGCGTCTTCTTGCCGTCAACGACGACATGGACGCTCCCGGCGGCAAATCCGGCTACAGCGAGGCCCATCTTCAATGGATGGAAGCGCAGATCCGGGACGCCAAAAACGCCGGCATGGACGTCATTGCGACCGAGCACCATCTGCTGCTCTGGGGCATTTCGGGCCTTATCAACAAGGGGCAGAGCATCGGAGACAATTTTACGGTCGCCGAGCGCCTGGCGGACGCTGGCCTGCGGCTGATGTTCGTCGGACACTCCCATATGCAGCGCACCACCGAATTCGTCTCCAAAAACGGAAACAAGATCACGCAGGTCAACGTCGGCTCCCTGTGCGGCCACCCCGCGCCCATCAATTACGTAACGATAGAAAACGGCAAAGCCCATGTAAAGGTCGAATGTCTCGAGGGCTTTTCCTATAACGGCGAATGGAAGGACGCGGCCTTTATCCGCGACCACTCCACCGCCGTGCTGACAAACCTCCTGAACGCCGCCGCGACGGACAAGGAGGACTTCCGCGAGCGCCTCGAAAGCCAGGGCATCCATATAAAGCCCTTCGACAAGATCTATCCCGTCATCCGGCATTACGCCAAAATGGCGCTGACCATCAAGGTCGGCAAAGCCGCGTCCAAAATAAACGGCCTGACCTTCGGCAAGGGCGTCCGGAAAAAGAACGTAAAGTCCGTCAAGGACCGGCCCCTGCTGCCGCTGATCCTCGAAATCTTCCTCTGCGTCTTTGACGGCTCCATGAACGCCAAAACCATGTCCGACGACGTCAAAGCCGTCGCTACCGACGTGTCCACCCTGCCGCGCCGGATCATCAAAAAACTTCCGATCGGCAAGGACAAAAAAGAAAAGATCTTCCGGACCACCGACGAGATCGAAAAAATTTTGCAGGAACTTGTAAACCCCTCCCTGCCCGACAACGTGGAATGTGAGATCGACCTGAAATGACCTTGACAGACGCCGCAAAAACCATCGCAGCCGCCGCCGTAAAAGGGGCGCTGCCGTATGAGAATACGCTTTCGTGTCTCAAAACGCTGCAAGACATGCAGAATCCGACGGTCCTTGCCGTCGGCAAGGCCGCCGTTCCCATGGCAAAGGCCGCCGCGTTCGTTTTCGGGGACAGGATCAAAAACGGGCTGCTCCTTACCAAATACGGGCACGCCTATCCTTCGGACGGGTCGGCGCCCGACCTGCCCCCGGGCTTTCGCGTCCTCGAGGCGGGACACCCGGTCAGCGACGACAATTCCGTCCTTGCGGCAAACGAGGCGCTTTCGCTCTGCCGTCAACTGAAAGAGGACGACACGCTGCTTTTCCTGCTGTCCGGCGGGGGCAGCGCGCTTATGGAAGCGTCCCGCGTTCCGGCGCTCCTCCAGCGGAGCATCACCGAAAAACTGTTAAAGCGCGGCGCGGACGTTTCGGAACTCAACGCCGTAAGGCGGGGCCTGTCCCGCGTCAAGGGCGGACGCCTTGCCGCCGCCGCATACCCGGCAAGGGTCGTCACCCTCGCGCTGTCGGACGTCCTCGGAAACGACCCGGCGGTCATCGCCTCCGGCCCCACCGTGCCGGCAAAACCCGACCGGCGGGCGCTTGACCGGATCGTCGCCCGATACCTCTTTGACGTGCCGGGAGAGATCTTATCCCTTTTGTACGACGCCGAGGAACTGGAAATCAACGACGGCGGGTACCATATCGTCGGGGATGTCGGCACCCTTGTCGCCGCCGCGAAAAAAGAGGCCGAAGCGCTTGGATTTACACCGCATATCGTTACGACAAACCTTGTAGGCGAAGCGCGGGACGAGGCGGTCAGAATCCTTGACGCGATCCCAAACGAGCCGGGACGTCACGCCTATCTTTACGCCGGGGAGACCACGGTCACCGTCACCGGCACGGGCAAAGGCGGGCGCAACCAGGAAATGGCGCTTGCCGCCGCCATCCATATGAAGCACACAAAGAACACGGTCTTTCTGTCCGTCGGCAGCGACGGCACGGACGGCCCCACCGACGCCGCGGGCGGCGTTGCGACAGGGGAGACCTATGACAAAATAAAGGCCGCGGGCGTCGACCCCGAGGCGTATCTCCGCAACAACGACGCCTACAACGCCCTGCTTTCTGCCGGAGCCCTGCTGTTCACCGGCCCCACCGGCACCAACGTCAACGATTTGACGATGGTCTTGACAGAACAAAACCAAATATAAAATGCAAAATGCAGAATGCAAAATACAAAATTTCGGAAGGAGCTTCGCTCCTTACCTCATTATAATGCCGACCGCAGGTCCCTTTATTTTGCATTTTTTATTTTGAATTCTGCATTTTCAATATACTTCCGACCCCTGTAACCGCATAGATATTTGAGGAGATTTTATGGAAACCAAACGCGTTTGTCTGACCGGCGCGACCGGACACGTCGGTTACGCCATCTTAAAAGAACTGCAAAACCACCCCGACAAGGAGATCTGCATTTTGGTGCGGCGGGACTCCGACATTTTCGACGGGCTCCGGTGCGAGAAGCACAAGGGCGACATCACCGATTACGACAGCCTTGTAAAGGCGTTCGAGGGCTGCGATATCGTCTATCACGTCGCCGGGTGCGTCGAGATCAAGCCCGGAAACGAGGACTTTGTCTACAAGGTCAACGTCACCGGCACCGAAAACGTCATTGCCGCCTGCAAGGCGTGCGGCGTCAAAAAACTCGTCTACATGGGGAGCGTCGACACCTACGTCCCCCTGCCGGACAACGAGGTCATGACCGAGGTCTACACCTACGACCCCGACACGCTCGAGGGCGCCTACGCCAAGACCAAGGCCGAGGTCACCGCCAAGGTCCTTGCCGCAAACGGCGACGGCCTTGAGACCGTCGTCTGCCAGCCCTCCGCCTGCATGGGGCCCTACGACTACAAGGTCTCGTCCGTCGGGTCCATGATCCGCATGTTCTCCAATGGCTATTTTCCCATCACCATGACCTTCGGCGGCTACAACTTCGTCGACGTGCGCGACGTCGCCTTCGGCACCGTGGCGGCCGGGGACAAAGCAAAGGGCGGGTCGGTCTACATTCTCTGCAACAAAAGCGTGACCGTGGATGAATTCATCCGGATGCTCGCGGAAGTCTCCGGCAACAAGCCCCCGCGCGTCAAACTCGGCAAGGGGCTTATCGACCTTGCGGCGCCTTTGATGGAGACCTACTACAAGGCCGCCAAAAAGCCCGCCATTTTCACCCGCTACGCGGTGCGAAAACTCTGCTCCAACTGCAATTTCTCCTACGAAAAGGCCGAACGGGAACTCGGCTACCACCCGCGCCCGCTGGAAACCAGCCTCAAGGAGACGCTGGAGTGGATCAAGGTCAGCGAAGAAGAGGAAGCGAAAAAGCAGGCCGAACGCGCCGAAGCCGATGCCGAAAAAGCCCGCCTTGCCGCCGAGGAGGCAAAGCAAAAGGCCGCCGAGCTCGAGCAGGCCGTGGAACAGGCCGAACAGGCTGCCGCCGACGCCGCCGTGACCGCCGAACAGAGCGAGCAGAAAGCAAAAAAAGCCCGCCGCGCTGCTTTGAAAAAAGAAAAGAAAGCCTGAACAGGGCGTCAGACCGGCAGTCTCCTTTTCCGGGACTGCCGGTTTTTTCGTTTTCTCCTCTTTGCCGTTCATAAATCCTTCTTAATTCGGGCATTCTATTGACAGAACCGCCTCAAAAGCGTATTTTATATTGTGTACAATCTTTTTGGAGGCGCCCTATGCTTCAACTGAAAAATATCACCAAGCGATACCGGACCGGGGACCTCGTCCAGAACGCGCTGGACGGGGTGGATCTCGCTTTCCGGGACAATGAGTTCGTATCCATTCTCGGTCCCAGCGGCAGCGGCAAGACCACGCTCCTGAACGTCGTCGGGGGACTGGACCGCTGCGACGACGGCGACCTGCTCATCAACTTCAAATCCACCAAAAAATACACGGACGCCGACTGGGACGCCTACCGCAACCATTCGGTCGGCTTTGTGTTTCAGAGTTATAATCTCATTCCGCATCAGACGGTGCTTTCAAACGTGGAGCTTGCCCTGACCATCGGGGGCGTGTCCCGCGCCGAGCGCCGCCGCCGGGCAAAGGAGGCCTTAAAGGAGGTCGGGCTTGAGGGGCAGGAGCACAAGCGCCCGAACCAGATGTCCGGCGGGCAGATGCAGCGCGTCGCCATTGCCAGAGCCCTTGTCAACGACCCCGAGATCATCCTTGCGGACGAACCGACCGGCGCGCTTGACTCCGATACAAGCGCGCAGATCATGGACCTGCTTTCAAAAGTCGCCGAAAAGCGGCTCGTCGTCATGGTCACGCACAATCCGGACCTTGCCGAGCAGTATTCCACGCGCATCGTGCGCCTTTCGGACGGCAGGGTCGTTTCCGACTCCGCTCCGTTCACGCCGGACAAAAAAGACCGCAAACCCATTGAAAAAACCAAAAAGACCGATATGCGCTTTCGGACCTCGCTGGCGCTCAGCGCACAGAACCTGCGCACCAAAAAGGGCAGGACGCTTTTGACCGCGTTCGCGGGCAGCATCGGCATCGTCGGCATCGCGCTGATTTTAGCCCTGTCCTACGGCGTCAACGGCTATATTTCCTACATTCAAAAAAGCACCATGTCCTCTTACCCCCTCACCGTCACAAAGCAGACCGTGGACGTCAGCGATATGATGGAAAACGGCAGACGGAATTTTTCGGACCGGCTTTCGGGCAAAAAAGAGGAGGCGCCCGAACCTCCTTCCGTCCTCAGCGCGGACTTCGGCGCCATGGAAACGCGCGAGCGCTTTTCTTCCCGCATGACCGAAAACGACCTTGCTTCCTTTAAGGCGTATCTGGACGACGAGACCGGCGAGATCCGGTCCTATCTCGGGGAAAACGGCGTGGTCTATACCTACGAAGTCGCGTTTTCGGTCTTTACCCGCACGCCGGACGGAAAACGCCTGAACACGAACGCCGCCGCCGAGGACGACCTTGAAAACGCCGGAAAACTGGATCTTTCCGGCCGGTCCGCCTCCGGGCGCGGCAATTCTTTCTTTTCTATGTTTACGGGGTCCGTCGACACGGGCGCGGACCGGTTCGGGGAAATGCTTCCCGGCAAAGACGGCGCGCTGATCAGCAGCGTGATCCTCGATACCTATACGCTGGTTTCGGGCGCGTGGCCGACAAGCGAAACCGAGATCGTTTTGGTCGTAAACGAACAAAACGCCCTGTCCGCCGAAAACCTGTACAGTCTCGGTTTTCTGTCGCTTGAAGACTACGCCGGCGCAAAAGAGACCGTCGCCGCGGGCGGGACGCCGTCCTTTTCCCTCGATTTTGACGGGGTGATCGGCAAGACCTACACCCTGATCCCGGCGGCGTTCAACTACGAGGACGGCGGGGACGGGACGTTTTCCGCCCTCGGGGACCCGGCAGAAGGGGACCCGCGGTTCGACAACGGCGTCACACTGACCGTCTCGGGCGTCGTGCGGGCAAACGCCGACACCCGGTCGGCGCTGTTGCGCCGTCCGATCGCCTATCCCGCGGCGCTGACGCGGAAAATCATGACCCTGACGGACGAAAGCCCGGTCGTCCTCGCCCAAAAGGCAAACCCCGCCGTCAACGTCCTGACCGGCGCAAAATTCTCCGCCGCCACGGACGAAGAAAAACTGCAGGATCTGATCGCGTACTTCGACAACATGGACCCGGTCGAAAAACTGTCCGTCACGTCCCTGCTGTCGGTCTATCTCCCCGGGTTTTCCGGCGGACAGACGCCCGGCGCCGGGCCTGACGTCGACCTGTCCGCCGCCATCGGCCTGCTTGCCGCGGACCCGGAATACAAAGACCTTCTCCTGTCCCTGTACGAGACGCTCGTCGCCGGCGCGTCGTATGAAGACAATCTCTCCGCCTTCGGCGCGGTGGACCCCGCGTCTCCCTCGTCCGTCAGCATTTATACCGACTCGTTTGAGGACAAGGACCGGGTCGCCGCCTGCATCGACCGCTATAACGCCAAGGCAGACGAGGGCAAAAAGATCACTTATACCGACTACGTCTCCCTCATCACGTCCTCGGTCACGGGCATCGTCAACGTCATCTCCTACGTTCTCATCGCCTTTGTGTCGGTGGCGTTGCTGGTCTCCGCTATTATGATCGGCATCATCACGCACATCTCGGTCCTCGAGCGCACCAAGGAGATCGGCATCTTGCGCTCCCTCGGCGCGTCCAAGCGCAACGTCTCCGAGGTCTTCAACGCCGAGACCGTCCTCATCGGCCTGTTTTCGGGACTCCTCGGCGTCGGCATTTCGTGGCTTCTGACCTTCCCCATCAACGCCGTTCTGCAAAGGCTTGTCGACGTAGAGGGCCTGAACGTCTATCTGCCCGTTTCCTCCGCTTTGGCGCTGGTAGTGCTGAGCGTCCTCGTCACCTTCCTCGGCGGCCTCATCCCCGCCCGCAGCGCCGCGAAAAAGGACCCCGTCGTCGCGCTGCGGACGGAGTAAAGAGATCAGAGTCCGGAGGCCAAAGAACGCGGGTCCCCGGCAGCAACCACATT
>CAMVBD010000070.1 GCA_947165615.1 uncultured Clostridia bacterium
ATCCGCTTTCTGGAGCACTGCGGAGATCATCGGCCATCCGTCGTTCGTGACGCGGATGTAGCTGTAGCCCTTGTCGTCCTTGAGGAGGATGTTGTACTTCGGCTTGTTCTGCTTGATCAGGCTGCACTCAAGCACAAGCGCCTCGAACTCGCTGCCGACGATGACGTAGTCGAAGTCGCTGACGTTCTGGACCATGCGGCGGACCTTGGTCGTGTGGTTGTTCTGCGAGCCGAAATACTGGCTGACGCGGTTTTTGAGGACCTTGGCCTTGCCGATGTAAATGATCTGGCCTTTTGCGTTTTTCATGATATAGACGCCCGGCTCCTCCGGCAGTGCCATGGCTTTTTTGCGCAGTTCCTCGAGCTTTGTCATAAGCATCCCTCCTTCCGCGTAAGATAAAAAGAAAAAGCGCCGCATGAAGCAGCGCCGTTTGCTCTGACTGATTACTCCGCGAATCCGGAAACGACCAGGCGCTCCAGCGCGTCGACGGCTTCGTTTTCATCCTGCCCGTCGGCAATGATGCGGATTTTGGTCCCGCCGATGATGCCAAGAGAAAGGATGCCCAACAGACTTTTCGCGTTTGCTCTGCGCTCTTCCTTTTCGACCCAGATGGAGGAACGGAACTCGTTGGCCTTCTGGATGAAGAAGGTGGCGGGACGCGCATGCAAACCTACCTGATTCTGAACGGTGACATCTTTGATAACCATAAATATATAGACCCCTTCCGGTGAATTCATTCTTGGTAGTATTATATCACAATCTTGAAATGAGTCAATCAAAAGAAATGATTTCAAAAATATTTCGTTCGAAGGACTAAAAGCCGCCAAAACAGAAAAGCCCGTTTTGTGCACTTTTGCTATAATTTTTTCGGCGTTTTCAGCGTTTAGTCCAAGTCTTCGTCCTTCTTTGTCAGACTTTGAAGGAATTTTTTGTCGGACTTGTCAAGTTCAGCGGTCTTTAGGAGGTCCGGCCGGCGCTCGTACGTCCGCCGGAGGGACTCCTGCCGCTTCCAGGTTTCGATGTTGGCGTGATGGCCGGAGACAAGGACCTCGGGCACGGTCTTGCCGTTCCACTCATAGGGCTTTGTGTACTGCGGATGTTCTAAGAGCGAAGCGTAATGGCTTTCCTCCGAATACGCCGTTTCGTTCGGCAGCACGCCGTCGATCATGCGGGCAACGCAGTCCGTCAGGACAAGCGCCGGAAGTTCCCCGCCCGTAAGGACGTAGTCGCCGATGGACAGTTCCTCGTCGACGATCTCCTCGAGCACGCGCTCGTCCACGCCCTCGTAATGCCCGCACAAAAGGACCAAATGGTCCATCCGCGCCAGTTCCCTTGCGCGCGTCTGCGTCAGCACCTTTCCCTGCGGGGAGAGGTAAATGACGTGGGGCTTTTGGGCGCTTTCTGCGGCGACGGCCCTGTAGCAGTCGTAGATCGGCTGCGCCTGCATGAGCATCCCCATGCCGCCGCCATAGGGCGTGTCGTCCACGCGCCGGTGTTTATCGAGCGTATAGTCGCGGATATTGACGGCGCGCACGTCCAGTTTTCCGGCGGCGATGGCGCGCCCGACGATGCTTTCATGAAAGACGGCCCGGCACATATCCGGAAACAGGGTCAGAATGTCAATGCGCATCGTCAAACAGTCCTTTCAGCGGCCGGATGACGGCTTTGTTTTCCGCGACGTCCGCGCCGAGAACGACGTCCTTGATGGCGGGGATGTGCACGTCGCGCCCGTCAGGGGTGCGGATTACCCAAATGTCGTTTGCGCCGGTATTGTAGACGTCCGTAATGACGCCCCAAACCTTTTCGGGGTCGTCCGCGTCGTACGCCGTGCAGCCGATGAGTTCGGCGATGAACCACGCGCCGTCTTTGAGGCCCGCGTCTTCCCGTCGGATGTAAAGGACGGTATCGCGCAGCGCCTCGGCCTTTTCGACGGAGTCGACGCCCTTTAAGATCAGGAGCACCTGTTTTTTATGGGGACGCGCCGAGAGCACGTCAACAGAGCGGTTTCCCTCGGGATCGAGGAAATCCGCTTTTAGCGGTTGGACAAATTCCGGTGAAGCGCACCAGTAGTCGTGCTTCATCTCACCGCGCACGCCGTGCGTTCCCACGATTGGACCGAGTTCGAGATAGCGTTTGATCATATCTCGGGGATCTCGAGGGTGATCTCTTTGCCGAGTCTCGCGGACTTGGCGATCCCGTCGATGATGGCCTGGTTGTAAAGGATCTGCGAGGACGGGACGGGCGCCTTGCCGCCCTCCTTGACGGCGTCGACGAACAGGCGGATCTTCTTGTAGAAGTTGTCGGTGTCGTCGTTCTTTTCGGGGATCTCCATTTCGACCTCTTCGCCTGCCACGGTCTTGTAGATCTTGAGCGGGCCGCCGATGGAGCCGTTCCAGCACTCCGTGGACGGGACTCTGAGGCCGCCCTTGGTGCCGAGGATGATGGTGTCGCCGGGGGTGTCGAGGTTCATGGCCCAGGAAATGCGGAAGTCGAGCACGATGTCGTCCTCGAGGCGGATGAACGCTGCGGCGAAATCGTCAACGGTGAAGACCTTGGCGTATTCGGGATGACCCTCGTAGTAATTCGGATCGGTGCCGAAAAGGCGGACGTATAGCCCGAAACGGACAGGGGCTTCGGATAGCCGATGGCGTTGAGCACCATGTCCAGCGAATAGCAGCCGATGTCGGCAAGCGCGCCGAGACCCGCAGTCTTTTCCTCAATAAAGGAGGTGCCGTAGGGGGTGGGGATGCCGCGGCGTCTGCCGCCGCCGGTCTGGATGTAGTAGATCTGGCCGAGTTCGCCCGACTGGACGATCTTGCGGATCATCTTCATGTTCTCGTCGAAGCGGGGCTGGAAGCCGATTGACAGGATCTTGCCGCTGGCCTTTTCGGCCTTGCAGATGGCGACCGCCTCCTCAAGCGTGACGCACATGGGCTTTTCGAGCAGGACGTTGACGCCGTGCTCCAGCGCGTAGATCGTGCATTCGGCATGGGTCTTGTTGTAGGTGCAAACGCTGACCGCGTCCAGTTGTTCGTTGTCGATCAGGCTCTTGTGATCGGGATAGAGGCGTACGCCCTCGATGCCGTTGGCCTTGCAGAACTTTTCCGCCTTGCCGGGGATCAGATCCGCGGCGGCGACGATCTCGACGTCCGGGCACTTGAGGTAATTCGCGACGTGCGCTTCGGCGATCCAGCCGGTGCCGATGATACCGATGCGGATCTTTTTGTCCGTCGTGATCTCTTTGCTCTCTTCGACGGCCTCTTTGAATCTGTCAAGAATACTTCCTGCCATAATCTTTTTCCTCCTATTTTAACTGAGCAGACTCAGCATTTTGCTGTGAAGCGCAGGAGACGCCGCGAGCACCGACGTTTTTTCGCCGATTTTTACGGGCTCTCCTTTGATATCCGTGATGACGCCGCCGGCCTCCTGTAAGATGAGCAGCCCCGCCGCGTAATCCCACGGTGAAAGGGTCTCCTCAAAGAAAGCGTCCGCGCGTCCCGCGGCGACGTTGACAAGGTCCAGCGCCGCGCTGCCGCCGCGCCGGATGTCGGCCGAGACGAGAAACACCTGATACAGTTTTTTGAAAAACGAGTCGCCGTGCTCCAGCCGGTTATAGGGCGAAGTGCCGAAGGCGACGAGCGCCTTTTCGAGCGGACGGTCCGACACGCGGATGGGGCGGTCGTTTACGAACGCGCCCTGTCCCCTGACGGCCCAGAACATTTCGTCCATATAGGGGTCGTAGACCGCGCCGAAAAGGGGCTGTCTTTTGTCGTACAGCGCGACGCTGACGGCGGAGGTGTGCAGCTCGTGGATAAAGTTTGTGGTGCCGTCGATGGGGTCGATGATAAAGCACAGCCCGCCGTCGAGCAGCTCCGGCGGATTCTCCTTTTCCTCCGCAAAGAACGCGGCGTCCGGAAAGGCTTTGGAGAGCGCCTCCATCAGCGTATTCTGGACCTTGACGTCAAACACGGTCACAAAATTGGCGGCGCCGGCCTTGTCGGAGATGGCGCCGTTTTTTGCCTCGACGTTGTGGGCAGACAGCATGATCTCGCCGCCTTTTTTCATGGCGGCGAATACCGATTCGATGTTTTCCTGCGTGATCACGGTTTATTCCTCAAAGTCATGGACCATCGTCTTGCCGTAGCGGGTCGTCAGAATGGTCTCAAAGCCGTTTTTCTCGAAGAAGCGGATCTGGTCCTCGTTGTTTTCCTCGCACACGGCCATAACGCCCTGCACGAACTTGCGCTTCAGGTGGGATTTGAGCGCGGTCAAAAGCATGCTGCCGACACCGAGGTTCTGGCTGTCAAGCGCGACGTCCAGATACAGATGCGCGGGGTAATAGCGCCGGTACATGCCGAATTTGAGCATATCGAACTTGGCGTCCACGTAGCACTTTGCGCTGATGGCGGCGGCCTTTGGAATGTATTTTTCGGTAAAGGTGCGCTCGTAGGTATTGAAGTTTTCGCTGCAGAGGATATAGCCGACCACAGCGCCGTCGTCGTCCACCGCGACGAAGCAGTTTTCCCGCTCCTGCTCGATATAATACTGGCAGCGCATTAAAAGCGTAAAGGCCTTCCGGTCCTCCGGCGCGTTGGCGCAGCCCGCGTTTTCGAGGCAGATCCTTTCGACCTGCTCCCGGTCGCCGATATTGTAGCGTCTGACTGAAATCATAATCGCAACACCTCAAATTGTATTTTACTAAATATTTTTGAAAAAGTCTATATCTTTTTACGAAAAGATGTTAAAATATTGGAAAGGAGGCGTGGGTATGAAAATCGCAACCGTCGGCACGTCCGATATTACAAGAAAGATGATCTCCGCCATTCGCAAAAAAACGGACCTTACGCTACAGGCGGTTTATTCAAGGGACCGCGAAAAAGCAAAGGCGTTTGCTTTGGAGCACGGCGCCCCGCTCTGGTTTGACGACCTTAATGCCATGGCTGCCTGCAGGGACGTGGACACCGTTTATATCGCAAGCCCGAACGCCTTCCATTTCCGGCAGGCAAAGCTTTTTTTAGAGCACGGCAAGCACGTTCTGTGCGAAAAGCCGATGACGGCGACAAAGGATGAGCAAGACGCTTTGTATGAACTTGCGGACAGGCAGGGACTCATTCTGGTGGAAGCCATCATGCCGCTGTGGGCGCCGGTCTTTCCCGCCATAAAAAAGGCGCTGGGAGAGATCGGGACCGTGCGCGCGGCGCGCCTGACCTACTGCCAGCTGTCCTCAAAATACCCGGCGTTTCTCCGTGGCGAGACGCCGAACATCTTTAACCCCGCCATGCAGGCAGGCGCCCTGATGGACATCGGCGTTTATCCGCTGTACGTAGCCGCCGCGCTGTTCGGAAAGCCGGACGCGGTGCTGTCCGACGCGGTGTTTTTGTCCTCCGGCGCGGACGCGGCGGGGAGCGTCATCCTGAAATACGGCGACAAGACGGTAAGCGTGGACTATTCCAAGGTCGCGCAGGGCTTTGCGCCGAGCGAGATCCTCGGCGACGCCGGCACCGTGCAGATCGACGCCGTAAGCCAGCTCGGCGGCGTCCGCATTCTCCGAAAAGACGGGCAGGCAGTCGAGATCCACGGGGAGGCCGACCGGGACGAAGTGATGGGGGCGGAGGCGAACGCCTTTATGAAACTGGCGCTCGAAGGGCCGTCTCCCCTGTATGACGAAGCGAGGACGGTCGCCGGAACCGTGCGGGAGATCACGGACGAGGTGCGGCGGCAGAACGGATTCCCGTTCTGAGCGGCATTCCATAGACAAAGAAAAAGACGGAGGCGCCCTCCGTCTTTTTGCTTTTTATTCTTTGATCGAGATCCGCTCGCCCGTGTCCTCGACCCGGAAAAAGCGCGGGTGCTCCTGCAGCGAAACATTCGGGCAGTGGAGCGTCAGGCGCAGCTGCCCGTTCAGATCGGTAAACAGCATCCCGTGGCCGCCGTCCTCGGTAAAAATGGGCTCGAGCTGCGTCCAGGGGCCGTCGATCTCGCCGCTTTCGGACACCGCAAGGCACTGGTAATAGCCGTCGCAGCAGGTGGACCAGATCATGTACAGCCGGTCGTTTTTGCCGCGCCAGAGGAAGGGGCCGTCGGTGACGTACCGCTCCCCATCTTCGTATTTGACGCCGTAGGAATCCGATCCCTTAAACAGCACGACCGGCTCGCCGGCGGGCGCGGACAGATCGTCCTTCAGACGCACGGCGGCGACGGTGCCGTCCAAGATCTGCACGTGCTCGTGACAGAAGACGAGATAGGGGTCGCCCGCTTTGGAAACGTAAAGCGTACCGTCAAGGCTCCACCAGTCGAAGGGGGTCAGGGCTTTGCCGGAGACCGGCGCAAAGGGGCCCTCCGGCGAAGCGGCGACAAGGGCGTAGGTGCCGCGATTGCCGTTTTCCTGCTCAAAGGTCGCAAAAATATAGTATTTTCCGCGATACCTGTGGACCTCCGGCGCCCAGTTGGACGCCTTGTTGAGCCCGAACGCCGCGGAATCGAAGACCGGCTTCGGCTCGCTCCAGGTTTCGAGGTCCGTCCCCGTATAAACGTCAAAGCCGCCGGTGCGCATGCCGAAGTCGGCGGCTCTGGTGCCGTACAGGTAATACGTCCCGTTTTCGCACAGGACAAAGGGGTCCCGGATGTTGATGTCCGCGTTTTTCATGGTCTTTCTCCTTTGGACTTGGATTTATTTACAGAACAGACGCAAAATCGGCTTCAGAAATTTGGGACTGTTCCACACGATGATCTTCACCATGACCGCCTCCGCTTACGCTTTGATGATGAAAACGCCCGCAAGCACAAGCAGCACGGCAAGTGAAATGATGATAAATTTGCTGGGGAAGCAATAGGCCAGAAACAGCCCGACGCCGAACGCCGTGACCATAAAGCCTCTTGCCGCCTTTTTTTGTCTCATGACCATCTCTCCCGTTTGCGGTTTGCCCGAAAACACCCGCGAAGCGATTTCCCGGCAAAATATACTATGATTTCACCTACCGTATTATACGCGGGAGAGCGCAAAGGGTTATCGTTTTTGCGGATAATCCTTGAAATCCTTG
>CAMVBD010000071.1 GCA_947165615.1 uncultured Clostridia bacterium
CTGACCTTTGTTAAAGGGGATTGGAAAACGAAGATCTCCTTTGTGATCATGGGCTTCGGCAGCCTGATGCGCGGACAGATCCTGCGCGGTCTGATGTTTATGCTGTTTGAAGCGGTGTTCATTTTCTATATGGTCACTTCCGGCGGCTACTGGCTCAGTATGCTTCCGTCCCTCGGTAAGACCGGCCCGCGGGAGATCTACAACGAGGTCCTTGACACCTATTTCATGGAGTACAATGACAACTCGTTCAAGATCCTTCTGTACGGCGTTCTGACCCTGTTCTTTATTGCCGCCTTCATTTATACATGGCGCGCGAACGTCAGGCAGAACAAGATTTCAGAAGAGATCCTTGCCTCCGGCAAAAAACTCAAAAGCGGGAAAGACGACCTCAGAAGCCTTGTGGACGACCAGTTCCACAAAACGCTGCTGGCGCTGCCGCTTACTGGAATTTTAGTCTTTACCGTCCTGCCGATTTTCTTTATGATCCTTGTGGCGTTCACGAATTACGACGGCTCGCACGACGGTTATAACAACAGTCTGTTCGGCTGGGTGGGACTCGAAAACTTCCGAACAATGTTTTCCTGGAACGCGGGCGGACACAATTACTCCGCGACCTTCGGCGAGATCCTCCTCTGGACGCTGATCTGGGCGTTTTTCGCCACGTTTACGAACTACTTCCTCGGTATGTTTGTGGCCATGATGATCAACAAAAAGGGGATCCGCCTCAAAAAGGTCTGGCGTACCGTATTGGTTCTGACCATTGCGATCCCGCAGTTTATTTCTCTGCTGTACGTCTCCAAGATGTTCGATAAAAACGGTATCATCAACGGTCTGCTGATGAGTTGGGGCGTCATCAAAGAAGCCCTTCCGTTCTGGACGGACCCGACCTGGGCGCGGATAACGGTCATTCTGATCAATATCTGGATCGGTATCCCGTATCTGATGCTGATCGCGACAGGTATCCTAATGAACATCCCGCAGGATCTGTACGAATCCTCAAAGATCGACGGCGCAGGCCCCTTCAAGCAGTACACAAAGATCACGCTGCCCTACATGCTGTTTATCACCGGTCCGTATCTGCTGACCAGTTTTACAAGCAACATGAACAATTTCAACGTGATCTTTCTGCTGACGGGCGGCGGGCCGACGAACCCCAAAAACTCCTGGGCAAACGGTTCCGTCGGTTATACGGATCTGCTGATCACCTGGCTGTTCAAGATCACGACGGGCGCCGAATCCAGTTATTACCTCGCGTCCGTGATCGGTATTCTGGTCTTTGCGGTCGTGGCGGTCATTACGCTTATCGTATATAATATGCTGCCCTCCGTAAGGAATGAGGAGGATTTCCAATGAGTAAAGAACAGAAAAAAGCCTTTGAAGCAGAGGGCAGGGCTGCCCGCAAGCACATGGGACTCAAGACCAGTCAGCGCATAAGCAATACGTTTATTTATATTCTGCTGGTCGTCATCAGCATTGTGTGGCTCATCCCGTTCATATTCATTCTTCTGCAGTCCTTCCGCGTGGAAAGCACCAATCAGGTCGGTTACGTGATCCCGCAGCAGTGGGGGTTCAAAAACTATATCGCGCTTTGGAACAGCGATTTCAAGAGTTGGTATCTCAACACCTTTATCATCGCGCTTGTAACGGCGGTAATGCAGACCGTGATCGTCCTGTGCATGAGTTACACGCTGTCCCGTTTCCGTTTCAAGCTCAGACAGCCGCTGATGCGCTTTATGCTGATCCTCGGAATGTTCCCCGGCATGCTGACGATGATCATCCTGTACCGTGTTCTGAAGGATCTGAACATGACGCAGGCCAACGCCGTTCCCGGCCTGATCCTCGTGTACATCGCTTCTTCCGGCATGGGCTATTATGTGTCCAAGGGCTTTTTTGACACGATCCCGAAGTCGCTGGACGAAGCCGCCCGTGTCGACGGCGCGACGCGTATGCAGGTCCTGACCCGTATTATCCTTCCGCTTGCAAAGCCGATCGTCATTTACACGATCCTGACCGCGTTTATGGCGCCTTGGGGCGATTTTGTGTTCGCGCGTTACGTCGCGTTCGGCACGTCTTCGGGCTACAACGTGGCAGTCGGTATGTACAACTGGCTGAACAAAGACCAGATCGGCGCCTGTTTTACCATGTTCTGCGCCGGCGGCGTAATCGTCGCGATCCCCGTTGCGATCCTCTTTATGTGCCTGCAGAAGTATTACGTGGAAGGCGTCACAGGCGGCGCCGTAAAAGGATAAGAAGGAGTGACACGTTATGGCAAGTGTAAAATTAACCGGAGTCAAAAAGATTTACGATAAAAAAGTCGTCGCCGTTCACGACTTCGATCTGGAGATCAAGGACAAAGAGTTCGTGGTCTTCGTCGGACCGTCCGGCTGCGGCAAATCCACGACCCTGCGCATGATCGCGGGTCTTGAGGAGATCAGCGAAGGTACCGTTGAGATCGACGGCAAAGTCGTAAACGATCTGCAGCCGAAAGACCGCAACATCGCCATGGTGTTCCAGAACTACGCGCTGTATCCGCATATGACGGTCTACGACAACATCGCGTTCTCCCTTCGCCTCAAGAAGGTTCCCGAAGACGTCATATATGAAAAGGTGACCGCCGCTGCGGAGACCCTCGGCATTACCGATTACCTGCTGCGCAAACCCCGCGCGCTTTCGGGCGGCCAGCGGCAGCGCGTCGCCATCGGACGCGCGATGGTACGCGACTCCAAAGTCTTTTTGATGGACGAGCCGCTTTCGAATCTGGACGCGAAACTGCGCAATCAGATGCGAGCGGAGATCATTCTGCTGCGGCAGAAACTGAATACGACGTTTATTTACGTCACGCACGATCAGACCGAAGCCATGACCCTCGGCGACCGGATCGTCATTATGAAGGACGGCTATATCATGCAGGTCGGCACGCCGACAGAGGTTTTTGAAATGCCGAAGAACCTGTTCGTTGCCGAATTCATCGGCGCGCCGAAAATGAACATTATGCCGGCGGAACTGACAAAAACGTCTTCCGGCGCTTACAGCGTAAAGGCGTTTGGCGTGTCCATCCCCGTTGATGGCGAAAAAGGCGCGGCTCTTTCGGCAAAGAACGCAAAAAACGGTAAGGTGCTGCTCGGCGTACGGCCGGAGCATATCACCCTGACAGAAGCGGGTCCCGAAGCGATCCCCGTCACGCTGGAAGTCAACGAAATGATGGGTTCCGAACTGCATCTGCACGTCTACACCGACGACGGCATGCGCCTGATCGTCCGCGTCCCGACCGTCAACCTCGATAACGAGACGCGCAAATCTCTGGTCCAGGGCAAAAAACTGTATTTGACGTTCTCCGGAAAAGTCATGCATTTCTTTGATCCCAAAACCGAAGAAAACCTGCTCAACTGATTCCGTTTTCGTTTCAATGGCCGTCGCTTTTGCGGCGGCTGTTTTTTTGTCCGTATATTTTTTTCTTTGTTTGCAGATAATAGCAGGGAAGAGAAACAAACAAGGAGAGAAGAGAAATATGAAGGCTACAGGAATTGTTCGCCGGATCGACGATCTCGGGCGTGTCGTGATCCCGAAAGAGATCCGGCGTACCATGCGAATCAGGGAAGGGGACCCGCTTGAGATCTATACCGCGGCGGACGGAGAAGTGATTTTTAAGAAGTATTCTCCGATGGGCGATTTCGCGGAGTTTACCGCGCAGTACGCGGAGGTCCTGAACAAGGCGACCGGGATGCCCGTCTTTATTTCGGACCGGGACCGAATTGTTGCGTATTCCGGCAGCGGAAAACGAGATTTTTCGGACCGGCGTATTTCAAAAGCGCTTGAAACCCTGATGGAAGAGCGTGGAAGTTTTGTCGCTTCGCAGCGGGACCGCGACACGCTCCTGCCGGTCGAAGGCAGAGAGGAAAAAGCCTGCATCGCGTATCCGGTAGTAGCGGGCGGCGACGTATCCGGCGCTGTGGTTGCTTTGTTCAATCAAAAGGGCGATTACCCTGCGGAGCCGGATGTGCGGCTGCTGCAAGTCGCGGCTGATTTCCTCGCGAAACAAACGGAGGACTGAGTCCGGAAATACAGATCCGTACGGTATTGCGGATCTGCATTTTTTTTATTGGTCGCGCAATTTGGACGGAAGATTCATAAAAAGTTCAAATCTTTGAAAAAGATCGTTAAGTTTTTTTTGTCACCTATTGATTTATTTGTCGGGTAATAGTATAATATCTATGAGTTTTTATGAAAAACGAGCAAGGAGATGTTGGAACATGTGTTATGATGTTGCAATTATCGGCGCCGGTGTGATCGGTGCCTTAACTGCAAGAGAACTGTCAAGATTCGCGCTGCATACCGTTCTTCTGGAGGCGGCCGGCGACGTGGCAATGGGCGCGACGAAAGCGAACTCCGCGATCGTGCACGCCGGGTTTGACGCGCTGCCCGGGACCCTGAAGGCGAAATTCAACGTCAAGGGCGCCGAAATGATGCCCCACGTCTGTGAAGAACTCAGCGTTCCCTATAAGAATAACGGCTCTTTGGTCGGGGCTTTTTCGGAGGAAGAAAAGGCGCACGTTCAAAAACTGTATGAAAGAGGACTTGCCAACGGCGTCCCGCGCATGGAGATCCTTGACGAGTCCGCTCTGAAAGCGCTGGAGCCCAATCTCGCTCCCGAGGCCTGCGGCGCGCTGCTTGCCGCCAGCGCCGGTATCGTTTGTCCCTATGAACTGACGATCGCGGCGACCGAAAACGCCGTGACCAACGGCGTCGAATTCAAGCGCAACTGCAAGGTCGAGGGCATCGACTTTGCCGACGGCGTCTTTACCTTACATACGACGCTCGGTGATATTCAGACAAAATACGTTATCAACTGCGCCGGCGTCCATTCCGATGAGGTTTCCCATATGGTCGGCGACGACAGCTTCCACATCATTCCCCGCCGCGGCGAATATTTCATCCTCGACAAGGCGGTCGGCAACATGGTGTCGCATACCATTTTCCAGTGCCCCACGGCAATGGGCAAGGGCATCC
This sequence comes from uncultured Clostridia bacterium, assembly GCA_947165615.1. GTDB lineage: Bacteria > Bacillota > Clostridia > Oscillospirales > Acutalibacteraceae > RUG806. Next base: position 5,008 of record CAMVBD010000071.1, read on the forward strand.
TTGTTTCCCCGACGGTCGACGGCAACCTCCTGATCGGCCCCACGGCTGAAGACGTGGACGACAGCAAGCGCGACGATACCGAGACCACCCCTGCCGGGCTTCAGCTTGTCAAGCGTTTTGCCTGCAAGAGCTGTCCCGCAGTTTCCACAAGAAACGCCATCACGTCCTTCAGCGGTATGCGCGCGCATCCGGACGTCGACGACTTTATCCTCGGGCCCAGCAAGGCAAACGCGCAGTTCATTCAGGGCGCGGGCATTGAATCGCCCGGCCTGTCCTCCGCGCCGGCCATCGCCGTATATCTTGCAAACGTCCTTGTTGAAGCCATCGGCGACGTCTGCAAAAACGAGTCCTTCAACGGTGAAAGAAAAGACGTGTTCCGTTTCCGTCACGCGACGGATGAAGAGCGTCAGGCCGCTATTGCCAGGAATCCCGCTTACGGGCGGATCATTTGCAGATGCGAAACCGTCACCGAAGGCGAAATCATCGACGCGATCCGCGCGCCGGCAGGCGCCCGGGACGTGGACGGCGTCAAGCGCCGCACCCGTGCCGGAATGGGACGCTGTCAGGGCGGCTTCTGCGGTTCCAAGGTCGTCGAGATCCTTGCAAGAGAACTCGGCCTTGAACTCAACGACATTACGAAATTCGGCAGAGATTCCAAGATCCTGTTCGACAAAACGAAATAAGGAGGGTTCCGAAGATGTTAAACTATGATCTTGTAGTGGTCGGCGGCGGTCCTGCCGGTATGGCGGCTGCGCTGAAGGCCAAGGAATGCGGCGTTCATGACGTCATCATTCTGGAACGGGCGGAAACCCTCGGCGGTATCCTCGAGCAGTGCATCCATTCCGGTTTCGGTCTTACCTATTTTAAGGAGGAACTTTCCGGCCCTGAATACGCCGCTAAGTTCATCGATCTTATCGAAAAAACCGACATCGTCGTCAAAACCGACACGATGGTGCTGAACATCGACGAAAACAACGTCGTCACCGCCGTCAACAAAAAGGACGGCCTGCTGAAAATCCAGGCAAAAGCCATTGTGCTCGCCATGGGCTGCCGCGAACGTCCCCGCGGCGCGCTGGAGATCGCCGGCACGCGCGCTTCCGGCATCATGACCGCCGGTACCGCGCAGAAGTACGTCAATCTTGACGGCTACATGCCCGGCAAAAAGGTCGTGATCCTCGGCTCCGGCGACATCGGACTCATTATGGCCAGACGTATGACGCTCGAAGGCGCCGAAGTCAAGGTCGTCTGCGAACTGATGCCGTATTCCGGCGGTCTGACACGCAATATCGTGCAGTGCCTCAACGACTACAATATCCCGCTCCGTCTTTCCACGACCGTCGTCGCGACGCACGGTACGGACAGACTGGAGGGCGTTACCATCGCGCAGGTGGATGAGCATCTGCAGCCGATCGAATCCACAAAGGAATACATCGAATGCGACACGCTGATGCTTTCCGTCGGTCTGATTCCCGAAAACGAATTGACCAAAAACGTCGGCATCGGCATTGATCGCGTTACGAACGGCGCCGTGGTAGACGAAATGCGTCAGACGGATCACAAGGGCGTTTTTGCCTGCGGAAACGTTTTGCACGTACACGACCTTGTCGACTTCGTGACCATGGAGGCGCAGCTCGCAGGTGAGGGCGCCGCCGATTACATCCTGCACGGCGAGCGGGAAACGGTATACGTTCCCACTACGACCGGAAACGGCGTGCGCTACATTGTCCCGCAGCGCGTGAACATTAAGAATCCGAACGACGTAAAACTGTATTTCCGTGTCGGCCGCATTTTCAAAAACGCTAAGGTCGTCCTTGAAATCGACGGCAACGTGATCTATTCCAGAAAAAAGATCAAGCTTGCGCCCGGTGAAATGGAAGACGTTGTGATCCCGGCGGATGTGCTCAAGGGTATGACGGCCGAGAGCACCATCGTTGTGAGAGTGGAGGAATAAGCCATGACAAAAGTATTGACCTGCGTTGCATGCCCGCGCGGCTGCACGATCACCGTTGAATATGAGGGAACC
>CAMVBD010000072.1 GCA_947165615.1 uncultured Clostridia bacterium
CGCAATGGAAAAGTCGTCCACTTGGGTGTCCCAAAGCGCAAAGCCGTTCCCGTGCTTTGCCACCAGCACGGCGTATTTCGCGCCGAGAAGCGCGGCGCTTCGGACCCACTGCTCCGGGTCCAGTTTTGTGGGATGAATGGTCTCCGGCGCCAGCGCCGTGCGCACAAGCGAGGTTTTGTACCACTCGCCCGGCAGGTCGGGCCGGTACATTTCCAGGCAGTAATGGATCAGGACGCCGAGTTCCATTTCATGCCAGGCCAGTTGCTGTTTCGTGGGTTTTGCCGCATTCTGCATAAAAGCGCCTCCTCATGCTGAACGGTCGACTGCAAAAAAACTTCGGTGAAAAAAGGACAAAAGGGAGGGCAAAAGAACCGGTTTACAAAAGGGCTTTGCCGTCCGGCTGCAAAACAAATGACCAGTGAAAACGCCCGATCGGCAGTTCGTATGCCTCTTCGGGCTCCGGTCCGCAGGAATGCGAGCCCAGTCCCCGCTGCCGGTGGTCGATGTATAAATAGTTGTGTTCGCTTATTTCCAGTTCGTCGCAATGGCGCGCCCGCGTCAGGTTTTCGAGCGTAAAATTATGAAAAGAGAACGAAAATGCGCCCGTCGCGGTCAGCGAGCCGTTTTTGCCGGATACGGTGACAAAACGGCAGTCCTCGTGATTGCCGGTCTCCTGCGGCACGTCGTAGGCAAAGTGCATCTCCCCGACGTTCGCTTCATAAAGCCCGACTCGGGCGGCGGCCTTGCAGTCCGCGTAATTTTCGCCCGGGCCGCGCCCAAGCCACCGGCAGCGGCAAAAACCGCCGTCCAGTTCCAGAGCCATGCCGACGCGTCCCAAAACCGCGGGAAGGCGGTTCCCGTAGGGCTTTAGGTCGACTTCGATCTCCACCTGTCCGCCCGCCCGCACCCGGTAGACGAGCGTCGCGTCAAAGCCCCAGAAATGGCTGTGCGGCAGGAATTTGCCCACGGCCGTGACCGTTGCGCAGTCGGGCGCGTCGCGGACCGTCACGTCATGGCAGCCGAAGCGCATGGTGTGTACCAGCCGTTCGTTCCATTCCTCGGCGTGGTTCGGCGGAAAGATCGCGCCGTCGTTGTCGGTCGGCGCCCGGTGGCAGCAGAGACGCACGGGGGCGTCCAGCAGCGTCTTTCCGTCTTTTTCGAGGTGCGAGAGCATGCCGTTTCGGATCGTCGCCGTAAACCCGTCGCCGTGTACGGTAACAGCGCCGGCGTCTTTTTTTACGGTATGGACAAAGGCTTCCGCCGGACGCCTGTCACGCGGCAGATCCGCAAGGATCTTTTGCTTGTACGCCAGCACGCCGTCGCCGTCTTCAAAAACGCAGTCCGCGGTGATAAGCCCCTGAAGACCGTCCGTTCCGAGCGGCAGGGACAGCGTCCTCCATTGCCGCGCCGCAAGGCCGTCCAGCGAAATAACCCCGGCGCGCACCGGCTTGCCGTCGGCGCGCACGGACCAGCGGAGCGTCACGCCGTCGAGCGGTTTGAAATCATACGTATTCTTGACGGAGACCCCGTCCTTTTCCCAGCGGACGAAAACGGGCGCCGAGACCTCCTTCAGTTCTTCCCATGACGGCTTCGGCGTGCCGTCGCTTGTGTGGTAGCCGTCAAGCGAGAAGTTCGACCAGTGGTAAAAGTCTTCGAAATCGCCCCCGTACAGGTAGCGGGGACGCCCGTTTTTGCCCTGCGCAAAAAAGCCGTGGCTCTTGTATTCCCAGACGTAACCGCCGCAGCAGTGCTCGTTTTCATAGATCCATGCCCAGATATCCGCAAGGCCGCCCGGGCTGTTGCCCATGGCGTGCCCGTATTCCACCAGCAAAAGCGGCCCCTTTTCCGGGTCGGAATCGAACAGCGTCTGCATCGGCATATACCCGGTCGTGTTGAACAGTCCGCCGCCGCAGTCCGGGGCGTTGTTGTCCTTGATCGGTTTTTTCGCGGGCTGTGCGCTCAGCCACCGCACGCATTTCTCGGCGTTTTCCCCTTCGCCGCACTCGTTGCCGAGCGACCAGATGTTGATGCACGTTTCGTTTTTATGGATCGCGTACATCCGCGATACCCGGTCGAAAAACGCGTCGAACCAGCCTTCATCCTTGTTGAGCGCGCCCTGATCGCCCGTGCATTCCGCGCCGTGGGTCTCGGCGTCCGCCTCGTCCATCACGTAGATCCCGTATTCCGAGCACAGTTCATAAAAAAGCGGGTGGTTCGTATAGTGCGACGCGCGGATGGCGTTGAGGTTGTGCGCCTTGATATCGCGCAGCTCCCGGTCGATCTGTTCGGCGGTGATCGCGCGCCCGCTCCTTGCGTTGTTTTCGTGGCGGTTGACGCCTTTCAGCGTGATGGGCCTGCCGTTCATCAGCAGGCGGCTGCCCTCGATCTCGCTTTTGGCGATGCCGCAGCGCTTTGTGTGCACCTCCGTGACGGCGCCGTTTTCCGAGATCTCGGTATACAGCGTATACAGATACGGCTGCTCCGCGTTCCAGAGGACCGCGTTTTCCAGCGGCAAAAACACGGCGTCCGTTTCGGCCAGCGGGCGTTGGACTTCGGCGCGGACGCGCCCGTCCCCGTCGCAGAGCGTAAAACGGATCTCGGCGGGCGTGTTCCCCACGGTGCAGCGGGTCGTGACCCGAAAGCCGTCGGCGCCGGGCAGGATCTCCTCGTCCCACAGCGCGTTTTCTCCGGTCGAAAGCAGCAGGACGTCGCGGAAGATCCCGCTTGCCATCAGCATATCCTGATTTTCGAGATACGACGCGTCCGAAAAGGTATAGACCTTGACCGCAAGCAGGTTTTCGCCGTCCTTGAGCGCGTGACTTACGTCAAATTCCGCCGGGATGCGGCTGCCCTTGGAAAAGCCGACGTACTGGCCGTTCAGCCAGACGAAGTACGCGTTGTCAACGCCCAGAAAGCGCAAGATCGACCGCGCGCTTTTTTTCGCCGTAAAGGTCGTGCGGTAAAGCCCCACGGGGTTTTCGCGGTGGATGTACGGCGGATCGTACGGCAAGCAGTAGCGCACGTTCGGATAATAACAGCTGCCGTAGCCGTGAAACTGCCACATCGACGGCACGGGCAGCACGTCCCAGGCTTCGTCGCTTTCTTCGGGATCGTAAAAGGGCGCCGCCGTGTCCTCCCGCAGCCAGCGGAATTTCCAATCTCCGCTCAGCAGCCGGATACGGTCGGAGTCCGTAAAGTTTTTGTTTGTGATGTCGCGCCGCTGCGCCGGCAGCAGCAGCGCGCGCGCCGGCAGGCGGCGCTCACCCAGCATATGCTGGTTTTCGATGTAATCGCGGGGGCAGGCTCCTTGCGTCATGATAAACTCCTTTCTCCCGGAGGGAAACCCTTTTGGACAAGTCCAGTATAGCATACGGACAGGCGGAAAAGCAACCGGTATCCGTCAAATCGGAAAAACAAAAAACCCGCCCAACCGGGCGGGTAAGAAAGCGGGAAAGCGTTACGGAGCGGGGGTGCCGACGGGCGCGGCCGTACCGTTGGCGTGGGCGATGATGCCCTGAATGAACCCGCGCACCCAGCCGATGATCCTCGTCAGCAGATCGCGGATCGTCTCAAATACGTTTTTGGCGGCCTGGCCGGGTTCGGCATTATCCCACTGCACGTCGTTGGAATTGACCGCCTGCATCGGTTCCAGAACGTACTGGTCCTTGGCGTTCAGGAACTGCCCGTAAACGCCGAGCGTATCAACGGTGCAGCTAGGGTTGTCGATGATCGCGTCGATCAGCAGGTGCACCGCCTCGGTGTACACGTGGTCCGCGTTTTTAATGAACCAGGTGGTGTCGGGCAGCAGGCAGGTGGAGGCGTCGACCTGCTTGTCAGGGGAGATGTACTTGCCCTTGCCCTCGGCAATGCGGGCGCTCACGTAGTCCTCGGACAGCGTGCCGTCCACGGTAGAGACGCCGGGGCAGAAGACCTGTTCGCGCAGGCCGGTCTGGTGCTCGCCCAAAAGGTTTGCGTCCTCATACAGCGGGTACTGCTGGAAGCCGTATTCGCCGATGAGATGCACGGGAATGCCCTTGTTTACCAGTTCCATTACAAGTTCTTCCGCGTGAAGCTGAACGTTATAGTGGAAGTCCTTGGCCAGTTCAATAAGGGTCTCGTATTTTTCGGCGTCGCCGGGCTCGTTGAAGATATAGGTCAGGTAATCCTCAAAGTGTTCGTTGACGCAGGAGACGTGGGTCAGGGACACGCCCCACCAGGCCTTGATGATGGGCTGGATGGTGTTGTCCTTGAGCTGGTCGTACAGGCTTTGGACGGGCATGCTCAGCACGCTCAGGGTATGGGTCTCATACAGCATCTGCACAAGGTCTCTCGCAAACGCGATCAGTTTGTCCATGGTGGAGCCCTGCTCGACCGAGAGCTCGTCCAGCTGATAGGTGCGCGCCCAGCGGGCGACGGACTCGTTGGGAAGAACGACGTTGCCGCTGAACAGGGCGTCCATATAGCCGATGCCGTTCATGGCGCCGTCCATCATCAGAAAACTGTTGATGCCGGAATAGCCGTTGGGCTTTTCGTATTTCATCAGATACGCAAGGGCGATGCTGCAGCCCTCGCACCGGCTCAGAAGGTTGATCTTGGTCGCGCCGGTCTTGCGCTTGACCGCCTCAATGTATTCGTGTAACTGATCGGCAAGCACAAGCGGGGAGTAGCGCACGTCCGGCTCAAACATATAAGCGCGCAGTTTGATGCCGTTCCACGTAGTGGGGTTTTTCGGCGCAAGGGTGTCGTAAGACCACTTCCAGACGACGCCGGTGTTCTCGGGCATGGTGCCGTCGGGATTCGGCGTAAAGCCCTCAAACGCGGGCATGATGCCGGCGAGCACCGTATCGGCGTATTCGGTCCAGTCGCCGGTGGCGATCCCCTTGAGCGCGGGAGAGATCAGGTTCGGCAGCAGCGAGGTCAGATAATCGCCGTCGTCGAAGATCTCGGTCCTCGTGCCGTCTTCGTTGAACCGGTAGATCTCCTGCGATCCGATCACGTAAACGTTTACGATCGTTTCAGCGGCATAAGAAAACAGTCCCATGACAGGAAAGAGCAGAAGCGCGGCAAGAAGCACGCTGAGCGCTTTTTTCATATTGATTGCCTCCAATATAATAATATTCAATTCATTATAACACAGTTTTTTCAGGTTTCCAATAGACAAAATATAAGAATTATATTCATTCTCAAACAAGTGTTGTAAAAAACGCGGGGGCGTCTCCGTCCCCTTGCCGCAAAAGGGCGGTTTGGCCCGGGCGCCTTTTTCCGGACCGAAATGCCGCCGCCTCCCGCCGGGCGCGCCGCCTTTTCATAATAATATAGGGACGCAGGCCCGTCGGACGCGCTCCCGGGCGTCTTACGGGGAGAAAGCGGCGGGACCGGCTTTCGTAAGCGAAAACCGGTCCCGGTCTGTTTTTGTATCTTTTGAGCCGGCGGAGATCAGTTGACGGCGGGGGTCCAGTGCTCCATGCCGTAGACGTCGGTCAGCACGTACGACGCGACGGGTTTGCCGGAATCCTGCGTCAGCGTGACGTCGGTCACTTCCAGTCCCTCGCGCCAGACGATCTCGTCTCCGAGTCTGAAACTGTCTTCGTACGCGCCGTCGTAGGTGTAGCGGTCGCAGATGGGCTGGATGACGTCGCCGTCGGACAGGGCTTCCACCGCCTTGGCGACGGTCCCGGTCGCGGCGTCCTCGCCCTTGTAGACCGTGCGCGCGCCGACGACGGAGCCTTTTTCACTGGTAAACTCCACCAGAAGTTCGGCGCGTTCGCCGTTGAGCAGAACGGGAATATAGCCCTGTGAGACGGTCTCGCCGTTTTTCGTCAGGCTGCTCTCGAAGTAGTATGCCACGGGCTGGCTGTCCAGAGCGACCCACATGCCGTCGTAACTGCCGATCAGCGCACCGTAGTCGGTGAAGGAATAGATGTTGTCAAGGCCGAGGTCGATGTAGCCCTTGCCGTCGTCCAAAAAGACGTTGAGCATCAGGCCGTTGACCAGCGCCCAGTCTTTATCCGTCAGCACCAGCACGTCTTCGCCGTCCACGTCCGTCCAGGTAAGGGCGGCGGCGTCCAGCGTATTGTTCTGGACGTAGTTTGCCGTCGAATTCGCGTCAAGGCTCTTGTCCGCAAAGCCGAAGCCGCCGAGAAGGGACGCAAAATCCGAAAGCCCGCCGACGGAGGAAGTCGAGCCGCCCCCGCCGAGCAGCGCGCCGATGATGTCGGCGGCGGAGCCGGTGACGGAGGAGCCGGAGGAGCCGGAGAACAGGGAGCCGAAGGGGGAGGCGGAGCCGCCCTGATACGCCTGGCCGGAGACCTCAAGGCTGGCGAATTTCCGCACGCACGCCATGTACCCGTCGTCCATGCCGATGGCGGAAAGCTGGCTGACGGCGGAATTTACCTTGCCCGCGTTGCGATAGGGGAAGTAGGCCGAAATGCCGTAGGCGTCCGTCATGTTGGAGGACGTGCGGTTGTATTTGACGGCGTTTTGCAGGGTCTTTGCAAGCGCTTTGCTTTCGGGGGTGTTGATGTTCAGCGCCAGATGCACAAGGTCCACCTGGTCGATCTTGCTGGACACGCTGAATTCGCGGGTGTTGGCGCGGGCGGTGGAGACCGTCGCGTAGCCGTCCCCGGAAATGAGGTTTGCGGTCGAGGCCGAAAAACTGCTCAGGTCCGCGCCCACGGTCTGCGACAGTTCCGCAATGTCAATGACGGACAAAGTCGTCTTCTGCCCGGGGCATTTTTTTGCGCACTCGGTCACAAAGTCGTCGACGATGGTTTTTCCGAGCGTCACGGTGTCAACGGACGTGTCGGCGGAAAGCTGCGTCAGCCAGTTCGTGTAGTACCAGCCGATGCCGGGCTCGGTCTCCTCGCTGGCGATCATGTAGTCGGTATAGGGGTCCAGCACCAGCGCCGTCTCCAGCGTCGCCATCAGACAGGCGTCAAACCCGATAAAATCGAACTTTTCCCCGGCGGCCTTTAAGG
>CAMVBD010000073.1 GCA_947165615.1 uncultured Clostridia bacterium
ATGTACTTTATCCGGAGAAAATACCTTAAATCAGTTTCTCGATATCTTTGACGTGGCCCATTACGATCAAATGGTCTTCTTCCTTAAATGAATAATCCGGAGACAGGACCGGACGGATATCGGAATTGTGTTTTGCCGCGATCACATTAACGTTATACTTTGCGCGGATATTCAGTTCCCGCACAGTCTTTCCTACCCAGCGTTCAGGCGTCGCGATCTCGTAGATCGCATACTGCCCCCCGAGATCGATAGCGTCAAAAATACTGTCGTTGGATTCACTGACGGCAACGCGAAGGGCAAGATCCAGTTCAGGATAGACGACCTTATCCGCGCCGGATCGAAGCAAGAATTTGCTTTCGATATCGCGATTCACCTCGGAGATCACCTTTCTTGCGCCGAGTTCTTTCAGGGTATTTGTGATCTCGAGCGAATCGGAAAAGTGTCCGCCAAGGCAAACAAAGCAGGTATCGAATTCATCTACCCCAAAACTTTGGAGTACGGCGGAATTCGTACAATCCGCTATCTTTGCGCTGACAGCATAAGGAGCCATGGATTCAATGATCTCGGGATCTTTATCCGCGATCATAACCTCCGCTCCGAGGGAACTGAGTTTTTTACACAAGTGGACGCCGAACGTGGACATTCCGATAATCAAAAACGACTTCATGATATTTCTCCTTATCCGATGTTGATTTCTTCTCTGGGATACTGGATTTTCGGCCGTACTCTTTTTTCAAGGATCGCCGACGCAAGCGTAACGCTTCCTACCCTGCCGCAGAACATTAAAAGCATAATGACAAGTTTTCCGTAAACCGGAAGATCCCGTGTAATGCCCGTGGTCATGCCGACGGTCCCCATGGCGGAAAACGTTTCAAACAACACGTCGGTAATGCGAAACCGAGCGCCTGCTGAGATCAATACAGCGGCAAGAAATACAAGCGAAAAATTAAAGGCTATGACGCCGGACGCCTTTCTGACAAAGGTCACATCCAAACTTCTTCCGAACAGCTGCGGTTCGCCTGCCGACGCTCTGAGAGACGATATCAGGTAAATAAAAATCACCGCGATCGTAGTCGTTTTGATCCCGCCTGCCGTCGAGCCGGGAGACCCGCCGACGAACATCAATAAACAGGAGATCAGGACGCTTGGATCTGAGAGTTTTGCAAGATCGATCGTATTAAAGCCTGCCGTTCTGCAGGTTACGGATTGAAACAGCGAATACAGCAAGCCCTTCCCCACTGATACGTCTGCAAAAAGCGCGTTTTTCTCGAGGAGATAAAACACCAAGGCGCCGACAAACGTCAGAAGAAAAGAAACGACTAAAACGATTTTACTGTGCAGAGAATAGCGTTTGAGTCTGAATCGATACATACGAACGTCGTCCCAGACCTGAAAGCCGATCCCGCCAAGCGTTATCAGCAAGATAAAAACAAGGTTGACGTAAACGCTGTCCGAATAGGATACCAAAGAATCGAACGGCTGTTTGACCCCCATCAGATCAAAACCGGCATTGCAGAAAGCGGAAACAGAATGAAAGATCCCGTAGTAGATTCCTTTTAGCGCTCCGAACTCCCGCACAAACGGAATCGCAAGCAGCAGCGCGCCGGCGCCTTCCATCACCAGGGTGCCTTTTACGATCCGTCCGACATATCCCTTCAGACCGGCAATACGTCCGGTATTGATGCTCTCCGCCATTAAAGCGCGGCTTTTCAGACCAAGACCTTTTCGCATAAAAGAAAGGAAGGCGGTCGCAATGGTAATAAACCCGAGTCCGCCAATCTGGATCAGGGTGATAATAACGATCTGCCCGAACAAGGACCAATGCGTCGCGGTGTCGACAACGATCAGACCTGTTACACAGGAAGCGGAAACGGAGGTAAAAAGGGACGAAAGAAACGGCGTCCATTCCCGGTTTTTTGAAGATATGGGGAGCATCAGCAGAAAAGCGCCGATCAAGGCCAGCAATAAGAAGCCGATTGCAATGATCTGGACGTTTGTCATTTTTTTCAGTTTCACGCAGTCGCCTCCAGAATCGCAAGGAGTTTTTCAGCGCCGTGGAATGCCGCAAGTCGTCTGACCTCGTTTCTGCCGGGGTTTCCGAAATCCACGCATTCCGTACATAGATTGCCGTTTATCTGATAACCGAAGCAAACGCGTCCGACCGGCAAAACGCCGTCAGAAGTCGGTCCGGCAAAGCCCGTGACGCCGAATCCGACCTGTGCATCGGCTCTTGCCGCAGCGCGTTTTGCCATTTCACCGGCTGTCTCGGGACTGACGACCCCAAAACGATCTATCGTTTGCGGATCCACACCGAGCATTTTGATTTTAGCCTCGATCGAATAGACGACGAACCCATATTGAAAGACAGCCGACGCACCGGGGCATGAAGCGATACAAGCCGAAAAGAGCCCTGCCGTACAGGACTCCGCGGATGCAATCGTCAATCCTTTTTCTTTCAGCAGCGAAACAAGCGAATGAAACGGATCGTACTTGTTTTCGGGACACATTTATATCACCCGAAAACATTGTATCATACTTTTCGGAAATTGCAAGTTTTATATGTAATCAAATATGGTTCGGCTATCATGCAGAAGAAGACCGGTCGGGACGTCTGCCGGCGTAATCGCCCCTGTTTTACCGGTTTTTGACATTTCCCACAGAGCAAGACCGTATACCGTCATGACCGATCCGGTAAAATCCGGATTGGATCTTGTTTGCAAACCAAACGAAAAAGTTGTGCCTGTCTTTTCAAAAGCAAGAACTTTTCCGGCATGCGGGAACGCGCTGTGATTTTTTTGGATTTCTCCATTTGAGACAAAATGTATTTCTACGTTATATCCGTAGAAATAATCCGGGATGGATCGGATCTGCTTTTCGATCTTTTTCGGATCCGCACGTTCATCGAGTTCCAGATAACAGATACGCGTATGAAGATTTTTTTCTTTAGCAGCAGGATCACGCAGAATGACTTCTTCCGCGTTTTTGTTCGGAACCGTATAGGATACGGCGTTTTTAACGCCTTCGATCTTTCTTAAAACTTCTGAATGCCCCTGACTGACGCCCGGTCCCCAAAGCGTATGAACAGAATCATGCAAAAATGAAGCGCTGAGGATCCAGATAACAGACAGGATACCCGGATCCCATCCGGCAGAGATCAGCGCAAGTCGCTCCCCCTTTTTTGCAGCAAGATCCACATTGGAATAATGCTCTTTGATCGCCGCATGATGATCAAAAGAATCGATCACATGAAAAGAGGATGCAAGAAACGGAGTCGTCTTTGGTAATTCCGCATGACTTCCGCCGCAATTGAATACCACGTCGACCGAATCTTTGTACCGTAAAATGTCTCCGGCGTCATAAAACGGAACAGCAGATTCTTTGCTTGAAAGTTCTGCTTTCCGTCGTGTAAAAATGCCGATGACTTCGACGTCCGTCTTTTTCAAAAGCGCCTTCTCAACGCCTTTTCCGAGGTTGCCGTAGCCGAATATTGCCGCTCTCACTTACCGGATCTCCTCCTCAAAAGAATCATATAGCCCGGGGGCTTTTCCGACCAAAAATCTCGCCGCTTTCAGTGCGCCGACCGCGAAAACGCTTCTGTCGTGCACTTCATGCCGAACGGTTAGCGTTTCACCGCCGTTGGACATCAGGATCTCATGTACCCCGGGACAGTTTCCGACACGAACGGAATGTATCTCCAAAGAAGCAGCGGGAAATCGTTCGTAAAACATTTTCGCCAGCACTTTTGCCGTTCCGCTCGGCCGGTCCAGTTTATCCCTTTTATGCATCTCCGCAATGACCGTTTCACAAGGCGAAAGGATATTTCTTCCATATATCAGGATTTTTTTCAGCAATGAAAGACAACAGGAATAATTGACCGAACGAAAAACCGGAATAGTCTTTGAAGCTTTTATGATCTCGGATTCCGCCTCCGCGCTTTGTCCGGTCGTGCCGATGACAAGCGGAATGCCACGACCCACAGCAAACCGAAGCGTCTGAACCGTATTGCAGGGTAAAGAAAAGTCAAGTATGCAGTCTGCGGATTTTCGGATACGATCCGGATATCTGACAAAGAGCGGAGCCTCCTTCTCTCCGGCAGCCGGATCGACGCCCGCCACCAGCGAGCAGTCTTCCGTCTTACAAATCAGATCATAAATCTCCGTACCCATTTTTCCTTTTGCGCCGAACAGGATCAACTCCATTTCCCGACCTCCGGATAAAAAATAGACGATCGTTCAGGATCGTCTATCTTTATGCGGAAAAAACCGCAATTATTTCTTCTTTTCCCAACCGGCGAAGATATCGTCAAAATGATAGACGTTATGCTCCTCCTTGGTGTGATTGGTATACCAGACCTGCGCAAAGAAGGGATTGGTCTTTGCGATCTCATCGTAATTCCAGGTCTTTTCGGGCAGATAGCATTCCGGGCACCAATGGCCGCCTAAAAGGATGAGATTCGGACTGGCCTCAAACTCCGCGCCGCAGCAGCCGCACTTCCAACGGAGTTTTGTCGTAAGATCGCCCTTTTTCATCTCCGTACTCAGGCATTCGCCGCCGCGGAAGGCTGCCGCCTGCTTCATGTCCTCAATGTCCAATTCGCTCTTGGGCTTGGATTCATCATACCCGTGATCCAGCTTATACTTTTCGGCTGCCTCATTGGACTTGTCCGGACTCTCCAGCCGAAAATCCTCCCACTTGGAGGGGATCTTGAGATAGTCCTCATAAGAGCCGTAATACGCGGACAGACGAACGGGATCCTTTGTCTTGACCCAGTCGAGCGTGCCCCACTTCGGGGTCTGTGCGATTTTTTTCATAAAGGGCTTTGCAGCCATGCCGATTGGCTTTTTGAAGGGCAGCTTCTTCGGGATCCTGTAATAGAACTCGACCTGTTTTGCCAGATGATCGAAATAATCCTTAACCGGCATATTGGCGCGGAAGTGGAGGTACTCCTCCAAAAGATCGCCGTCGGCATAATACTGGCCGTGGAAATTCTTGGTCGTAAACCAGTTGGGATCAAAGAGATTCTTCGGAGAACCGAGGCCGATGCAGCCGAGAAGCAGTTCCTCAAATTCAAAATTGGTGAGTCTGTATTCCTTGCCGGAACCGATATTGTAATAACGCCGGAAGAACTCCTCGGGCAGATCCTCCGTCACGAAGTTGCACATGAGCCGGCCGGCGTCCTCCACGGTGCACCATTCAAGCATGCCGTTCAGGGGCACGTGGTACATAATGGGCTCCATGTTGTGAAGGATGGCGGGATACAGGATGCCGGACTGACGCATGACGACCCAGTGATTGATGCCGCTTTCAACGAAAACGCGTTCCGCCAGGACCTTGGAGATGGCATAGTGATCGTAGACGGAGATCTTGATCGGATCGCCGCAGCGGCCCCAGTGGATGGGGGTGTTTCGGTCGCCCGTCTCGGCGACGGAACCGATGTAGCAGACCCGGATGTCGTCGGCGTTCGGCTGAGCGAGAACGGCCTTGACAATGTTTTCGGCGGCGCCGACGTTGACCTTACGCGTGGTATAGGGCTTATAGTCCGCCGCGGGAGAAACCATGCCGCCGATATGAAGCACGTAATCGACGCCGGTGATGCCCTTCAGGATCGAATCGTAATCCAGAAAATCGCCCCAGATGATTTCGACGTTTTTGTCGCCCATATACGGTTTGAGGCGGTCTTTATTGGCCTCGGACGCACGAGCAAGGAAATGGATTTTGACGTCCTTATGCTTATAAAGTTCCTGGAATGCAGCCCAGCCCATCGTTCCGGTGCCGCCGGTCAGAAATACTGTTTTCATAATGACTCTCCCTCTTAAAATATATTACTTCAATTTTATAATATTTTTTTGTCCCTGTAAAGATATTATCGAAAAGATTTACCGATTATTTAAAAATAACAGAACCCCGCGAACAGGCGGGGTCCCGATCGGGATCAGATGGAGATCTCCATTGCGATGTTATAGAGATTCAGATCAATGCTCTTGGACATATTGAGCGCGTCAAAGATGTCAAAATCAATGATCTGCTCTTTCTGCATGGCGACGACGCGGTTGCCGATGCCGTCGAGCAGCAGATGCGCTGCGCGGGAGCCCATCTGGCTTGCGACGACGCGATCCTTTGCGGACGGAGAACCGCCGCGCTGCACGTGACCGAGAACGGTCGCGCGGCTTTCGACGCCGAGGTTGTGTTCGATGTATTTTGCGAGCGCCGAAACACCATTGATACCCTGCGACTCCAGCTTTTCGGTAACGCCTTCCGCAACGACGATAATAAAGTGCTCTTTGCCGGTCTTCTGCGTTCTGCGCATCCGTTCGATGATATCCTTTTCAATATCGAAGGGCAGCTCGGGGATCAGAATGGAGGTAGCGCCGATGGCGATACCGGCGTTGAGCGCCAGATAGCCTGCCCTTCTGCCCATGACCTCGACGACCGTGCAGCGGTCGTGAGACTCGCTGGTGTCGCGGATACGGTCGATCATATCCATAATGGTATTGAGGCAGGTATCGTAACCGATGGTATAATCGCAGCAGCCGATGTCGTTGTCGATGGTGCCGGGAATGCCGACACAGTTGATCCCGCGCAGGGACAGATCGCGCGCGCCGCGGAAAGAGCCGTCGCCGCCGATGACAACGATGCCCTCGATCTCATTTGCTTTACAGATCTCAATGGCCTTCTGCATGCCTTCTTCGGTTGCGAATTCCGGGCATCTGGCGGAGTAAAGCATTGTGCCGCCGCGATGGATGATATCCGAAACGCTTCTGAGATTCATTTCGAACATATCGCCCTGCATAAGTCCCAAATAGCCTCTGCGGATACCGAGTACCCGCGCGCCGTTTTCACAGCCGGTCCGGACAACAGCGCGGATCGCGGCGTTCATCCCGGGGGCGTCGCCGCCGCTGGTAAGTACTGCAATAGTCTTCATAACGGAATTATCCTCCTGAAACGTAAAATCCTTGTATTTCCTT
>CAMVBD010000074.1 GCA_947165615.1 uncultured Clostridia bacterium
ATGCTCAAGCAGGGCCTCTGCCATCGCGGCAAGGGCCCTGTTTTTGGTTTGGGTATCGGCGGCAGCGACCGCCGGGGACGCCGCCTTTGCCGCGGCCATGATCTCACGCGTCGTCATGGGTCCCTCCGATAAATCTGGTCCCGACCGCCTTGCCCTCCAGCACGTCGTACAGCACGGCGGGGTCCCGGCCGTTTGCGATGACCATGTCGCAGCCGGCCGCGACGGCGATCTTTGCCGCCTCCAGTTTTGTGACCATGCCGCCGGTGCCGACGGCAGAATTGGAACCGCCCGCCAGCGCTTCGATTTCCGGCGTGATGGCGTTTACGCGGTCGATCCGCCGCGCGTCGGGATCGCGGTTCGGGTCCGCGGTATAAAGGCCGTCGATGTCCGACAGCAGGACCAAAAGCTCCGCCTTCACGCTGACGGCGACTCTGGCGGCAAGGGTGTCGTTGTCGCCGATCTTCAGTTCCTGCGTCGCGACGGTGTCGTTTTCGTTGACAATGGGGATGACCCGCATTTTCAGAAGCTGGTTAAAGGTCGCGCACAGATTTTCATGCTGCCGGACGTCCGTAAAGTTCTGCGCCGTCAGCAAAAGCTGCGCCACGGTATGGTTATATTCGCCGAAATACTTGTCGTAGGTGTACATCAGCTCGCACTGCCCCACGGCTGCCAGCGCCTGCTTGAGCGGCAGGTCCGTCGGGCGCTCGGCCACGCCTGCCTTGCCCCGCCCCATGGAGACGGCGCCGGAGGACACAAGGATCACCTCGTAGCCGGCGTTTTTCAGGTCGCTGACGACCTTGCAGAAGCTCTCGATATGCCGGATGTTCGGGTGCCCTGTGGGGTAGGACAGGGTAGACGTCCCGATCTTGATCACGATCCTCATGCTGCGGCCTCCCTCAGTAGCCCCGTTTTCCTTCCACGGACTCGTCGTTTTCGATCCAGTCCGAAACGGGGATCACGCGGTAATGGTCCTCGTCGTCGCGGATGACGACCTCCTTGATCCCGGCGTTGATGACCATGCGCTTGCACATGGAGCAGCAGCAGGAGTTGGACACGTAGCTGCCGTCGGCCTCCACGCCGGTCAGGTACAGCGTCGAGTCGATCATCTTGTCGCGGGACGCCGAAATAATGGCGTTGGCCTCCGCGTGGACGCTGCGGCACAGTTCATACCGCTCGCCGCGCGGGATCTTCAGCTCGGCGCGGATGCAGTAGCCGAGATCCGAGCAGTTGGCGCGGCCTCTGGGCGCGCCGACGTAGCCGGTGGAGATGACCTCGTCGTTTTTGACGATCACCGCGCCGTAGGAGCGCCTGAGACACGTCGAACGCTTCGAGACCATTTTCGCAAGATCCAGATAGTAATTCCGTTTGTCGCGTCGTTCCATAAAAACCTCCGGGATTCAGCCGCCTGCGGCGGCGGGTGCACGGGTATTAGGGCCGCCTGCGGCGGCGGGCGCACGGGTGCACGGGTGCACGGGTGCACGGGAAACATTAGGGCTGCCTGCGGCGGCGGGTGCACGGGTGCATGGGTGCACGGGTGCACGGGGCCGAGGATTCGCCGCCGCCGGTGGAAGACTCCCCCGCAGTGCGGGGGAGATGTCGACGAAGTCGACAGAGGGGGACGGCCCGGTTAGGGATGAAGGCGAACCGCAGGCCGGAGGAAACAGGGAGAAAGGCGAGCGAGGGAGCGAAGACTTTCGACCAATGTTTCCGACTGGGCCGTCAGGCACGGGCACGCGAGTTTATTTCAGAGTCGCCAGCGGCGGCAGCAAACAATACGTAACGATATAAAACCGCATAATAATCGAGAAAGGGAAAGATATTCGGATCAGGAAATAAATATGATCCCCGTGTGCCCGTGGACCGTGTGCCCGTGCACGCGCCGCGCGAAGCGCGGCTTATTTCGCTTCCCCAATTAAATCGTATTCGTTGACGCCGGTGACGAGCACGCGCACAAAGTCGCCGGGCTCCAGTTCTTTTTCGCTGACAAAATGGATGCCGGCGTCGATTTCGGGCGCGTCCATCCACGTTCTGCCGGAGTAGGAGTCGGTGTAGCCGTCGTAGTCCTCGACGACGCACTCGATCACGCTGCCGACAAGCGCCTCCTGTTTTGCCTGCGCGATGGAATACTGCTGCTCCATCAGCACTTCGCCGCGGTGCTCGGCAAGCGCCGGGTCCACCTGATCGGGCATGGAATAGGCCTTCGTGCCCTCCTCCGGCGAAAACGCGAAGCAGCCCAGGCGGTCAAAGCCCACGTCCTCCACGAATTCGCTGAGCTCGTCAAAGTCCTCGTCCGTCTCGCCGGGGAAGCCGGTGATAAAGGTCGTCCGGATGACGCAGTCGGGGAGGTAGGACCGGATCTTTTCGATGAGCTTCGTCAGGGATTCCCGGTCGCCGGTGCGGTTCATTTCCTTTAACAGCCTGCCGCTTGCGTGCTGCAAAGGCAGGTCGATGTAATGCAAAACCTTTTCGGAGTCGCGGATGACCTCCAGCATTTCGTCGGTCAGGCGGTCCGGGTAGCAGTAGAGCAGTCTTATCCAGCGCAGGCCCTCGATCTTGTCCAGCCGCCGCAGCAGTTCCGGCAGCAGCAGTTCGCCGCAGAGGTCCAGGCCGTAGCGGGTCGTGTCCTGCGCAATGACGATGAGTTCCTTGACGCCCTTTTTGGCAAGGTCCTCCGCCTCCCGGACGACGTCTTCCAGCTCCCGGGAGCGGAAGGGCCCGCGGATCTTCGGGATCGCGCAGAACGCGCAGCCGTTGGAGCAGCCGTCCGAAATCTTGAGATACGCCCAGTAGTCGGGGGTCGTCAGCACCCGCTCGCCGGACAGCGGCAGCGCGGCGCGGGGCGGGAACTGCGCCTTTTCGGCGTTCCCCTCAAACACGCCGTCCACAAAGCTGACGATGTCGCCGTCGATGCCGATGCCTGCCACGGCGTCCACCTCGGGCATTTCGCGCAGGATCTCCTCGCGGTAGCGCTGCGCCATGCAGCCGATGACGATGATCTTGCCGATCTCGCCGTCCTCCTTGTACTGCCCCATTTCCAGGATCGTCTCGATCCCCTCGCGCTTGGCGGCCTCGATAAAGCCGCAGGTGTTCACGATGACGGCGTCGGCGCCGTAGGGCGTGTCGATCAGCTCGTACCCGGCGTCCATCAGTTTTTTGATCATCAGTTCGGCGTCCACCTGATTCTTGGGACAGCCGAGGGAGACGAAGGCGATTTTTCTGCTCATGCACTCAGTCCTCTCTCAGTTCGGCAAGCGCCCGGCGGATCTCGGACCAGGAATATCCCGCCGACAGCAGACGGCGCATGACGCGCGCGACGTCCTTTTCGGTCGGCTCCTCCGGCAGACGCATTTTGGATATCAATTCTATTATACCGTTATTTTCATCAATATCAAGAGCCGAAACGGCGTTTTCGGCAATTTCTTTGTCCACGCCCCGGCTTAAAAGCTCCGAAAGAATGCGCTGCGGGGCGTAGTGCTTGCTGCGCGACAGCTCCTCCGCCAGCTGAGCGGCAAAGCTTTCGTCGTCTATGTACCCCAGCTCCCGCATTTTCGCGGCGGCAGCCTCCGCCACGCCCGCGGGGTATTTGCGCCGGAGCTTCATTTTTAATTCCTTTTCGCTGTGCGCGCGGTAGGACAGAAGCCTTGCCGCCGCCTCCTCGGCGTCAAAGGCCAGGCCCTGCCCCCGCAGGTCCTCCAGCGTCTCCTCGTCCGCCTCGCACCCCTCGTACAAAGCGGAAGCCGCCCAAATGAAAGCAGGGACGGTGAAACGATATTCACCGTCCGCGTTCACATTGATTCTGCCTTTTTTGGTCGTGCCTGTCGTAATGATCATCAGTCGGCCGCAATGTCGATCTTGATTTTCGGGACCCTGCCGTTATTGGGCGCGACGACGGGCGCCGCCTCTTCCTCCGGTCCCTTTTGCGCCGCGCGCTCTTCCTTCATCATGGCGGCGCGGATCTTCGCCTCCACCTCGGCGGCGAATTCGGGATTTTCGGTAATGTACTGCTTGACCTTGTCCCTGCCCTGCCCAAGTCGCTGCTCGCCGTAGGAGAACCACGCGCCGGACTTGTGGATGATGTCGAACTGCACCGCCATGTCGACGATCTCGCCTTCCTTGGAGATGCCCTTGCCGTACATGATGTCGAATTCGGCCTCGCGGAAGGGCGGGGCGACCTTGTTTTTGACGATTTTGGCGCGGGTACGGGAGCCGACGAACTCGTTGCCGGGCGCCTTTAACTGCTCGATCCTTCTGACGTCGATGCGCATGGAGGCGTAGAACTTCAAGGCGCGGCCGCCGGTGGTCACCTCGGGGTTGCCGTACATGACGCCGACCTTTTCGCGCAACTGGTTGATAAAGATGACAAGGCAGTTGGAGCGGGAAATGGCGCCGGCAAGTTTTCTCAGCGCCTGGCTCATGAGCCTGGCGTGCAGACCGACGTGGGAGTCGCCCATTTCGCCCTCGATCTCGGCCTTGGGCACAAGCGCCGCCACGGAGTCGATGACGATGACGTCCAGCGCCCCGGACCGGGTCAGGTATTCGGCGATCTCCAGCGCCTGTTCGCCGTTGTCGGGCTGCGAGACCAGCAGGGAATCCACGTCCACGCCGAGATTTCTGGCGTATTTGGGGTCCAAGGCGTGCTCCGCGTCGATAAACGCGGCTTCGCCGCCCGCCTTCTGCGCCTCCGCCACCACGTGCAGGGCGAGGGTGGTCTTACCGGAGGATTCCGGTCCGTAGATCTCCACGATCCTGCCCTTCGGGAGTCCGCCGATGCCCGTCGCCACGTCCAGCGCGATGCTGCCGGTGTGGATGGCGTCGACGTTGAGCGCCTCGGTCTGTCCGAGCCGCATGATGCTCCCCTTGCCGAATTGTTTTTCGATCTGCGTCAGCGCGGCTTTCAGCGCGTCCTGTTTGTCTGCCATAAGATCCTTCCTTTCCGGGTGCAATAAACATTTGTTCTCTTCGTTGCTACCTATTATATCTTCTTTTTTCAAAAAAAGCAATAGAAAAAACAAAAAACGCTCTCGCTTTTCCGCAGATTGTATGATAGAATACGAAAAAAGGGACAGAAAGCGCCGCGCGCGGCGACGGGCACACGCGTGCACGGGTGCACGGGTGCACGGGAAACGTTCGGTTTGCGGCTTCGCCGCATTTCAAATGCGAACCGCAGGTTCCTTATTTTATCTTTTATATTTTATATTTCATCTTTATTAATCGAGGTGCCATGCTTACTCCCGAGATCCTCGCCCCCGTCGGGGGCAAAGAACAGCTGACCGCCGCCCTGAACGCCGGGGCCGACGCGGTCTATTTCGGCGCGTCCGACTTCAACGCCCGCCGGAACGCCGACAACTTTACCGACGGGGACTTTCTTTCGGCGGTACGTGCCTGTCACGTCCGGGGCGTCAAGGTCAACGTCACGCTCAATACGCTTGTCACGAACGGGGAGCTGGAGCGGCTTGTCGAAACCCTCCGGCTGATCGCCCAAAGCGGCGCCGACGCCGTCATCGTGCAGGACCCTGCCGTCGCCGCCCTTGTGAGACAATGCGCACCGACGCTGAAACTCCACGCCTCCACGCAGATGGCGGCGCACAATCTCTCCGGCGTGCTGGAACTGAGAGACCTCGGCTTCTCGCGCGTGGTGCTGGCGCGGGAATTATCCTTCAAAGAGATCGCCCATATCACCAAAAACGCCGGCTGCGAGATCGAAGTTTTCGTCCACGGCGCCCACTGCATGTCGGCGTCGGGACTCTGTTATATGTCCGCCGTCTTCGGCGGCAGAAGCGGCAACCGCGGGCTTTGCGCCCAGCCCTGCCGCCTCGGCTTCAAAAACGACAAGCGCGACTTCACGCTCAGCCTTCGGGACCTGTCGCTTTTGTCCCACCTGCCGGAACTGACGGCGGCGGGGGTCGCCTCCTTTAAGATCGAGGGCCGCATGAAGCGCCCGGAGTACGTCGCCGCGGCGGTCACCGCCTGCAGGCAGGCGCTTTCGGGCGAGCCCTACGACGAAGAGCGCCTCAGGGCGGTCTTTTCCCGCTCCGGCTTTACGGACGGCTATTATGCCGGACGCGTCAACGGTCAGATGTTCGGCTTCCGGCAAAAGGAGGACGTCACGGCGGCTGCCGGGGTCTTTTCCGACCTGCAGGCGCTTTATAAGGACGAATATAAGCGCGTCCCCCTCCGAATGACGCTGACGGCAAAAGCGGGGGAGCGGGTCGTCCTTTCGGTCGCCGACGAAGCCCACGAGGTCGCCGTGTCCGGCGACATTCCGGAAAAAGCCCGCACGGCTCCCACCTCGCCCGAAAAGGCCGCGGCAGCGATCACCAAACTCGGCGGCACCCCGTATTTCTGCTATTCGCCCGACGTCGTCCTCGACGACGGCCTTATGCTTCCTTCCTCCGCCCTCAACGCCCTCCGGCGCGAGGCCGTCGAAAAACTGTCCGACTTACGCGCAGGTCAGCCGCACGCGTTCACAGAACCGGAGATCCTTCTTCCCTCAACCGGAAGGACCCCCGCGCCGACCGGAAAGATCCCGCCGCTGCGCCTGCGCTTTGCCCGCGCCAAAACCGTTTTCGACCTGCCCGAAGCCCAAAAACTGATCCTGGACGCGCGGGAGATCCTGCGCTTCAAAGACGACCTGCGTCCGTTTTTGCCGAAACTGACGGCCGAACTGCCCGTTCTCATCTATCCCGGGGACGAAGACCGCGTGCTCGAGGACCTGAGGGCCCTGTCGGATTACGGCGTCAGGGAGGTCCTGTGCGAAAACATCGGCGCCGTGCGCCTTGTAAAGACGGCGGGTCTTACGCCCCTCGGCGGCATGCACCTGAACCTTTTGAACGCCCTTGCCGTGCGGGAATACGAAAAACGCGGCGTCCTTGACAACACCGTGTCGTTCGAAAACAACCTCTCGGCGTTTTCATCCCTGCGCGGAGCAGGCAAGCTCGGCTTTGTCGGCT
>CAMVBD010000075.1 GCA_947165615.1 uncultured Clostridia bacterium
AATACCTGATCGCGGACGAGGCCGACCCCAACTCCTCCAACGACTTCGGCAAAAACGTCATTCCCGCCATGCACGGGGCGGGCGAAAGAATGTACGCCTATCGCTTTGACGGCTACTGGAAGGACGTCGGCACCATCGACTCCCTGTGGGAGGCAAACCTTGACCTTCTGAATCCCAAGGTCAACATCGACCTGTCCGACACCTCGTGGCGCATCTACTGCAAAAACGCGTCCCTGCCGCCGCATTACGTCAGCCCCGACGCCAAGGTCGAAAACTCGCTGGTCTCCGGCGGGTCCAAGATCTCCGGCAACATCGACTACTCCGTCCTGTTCTCAAACGTCACGGTCGAGGACGGCGCCACCGTCAAGTATTCCATCGTCATGCCGGGCGCAACGGTCAAGGCCGGCGCCACCGTCCAGTACGCCATGATCGCCGAAAACGCGGTCATCGAGTCCGGCGCCGTGGTCGGCGAGGACCCGCAGCTCACCGACAATCTTGAAAACTGGGGCGTCGCCGTCATCGGCGAAGGCGTCACCATCGGCAAAAACGCGGTCGTCCGGGGCAAAAACATGATTGCCGAAGACATCGGAGAGGGGGAAGTCAAATGAGAGCCAACAACGTACTCGGTCTCATCTTTGCCAACGTCCACGACGAGGAGGTCCCCGAGCTGACCGGGATCCGCTCCATGGCGTCCATCCCCTTCGGGGGCGGCTATCGCCTTGTGGACTTTCAGCTCAGCAATCTCGTCAACGCCGGCGTCACCAAGGTCGGCGTGCTGACCAACAACAACTACCAGTCCCTGATGGACCACATCGGCTCCGGCAAGCCCTGGGACCTTGCCAGAAAGAACGACGGCCTGTACTTCCTGCCGCCCTTCAACGCCACCGCGGTCCGTAACTATAACGCGGGCGAAGTCGGCGCCCTTTACAACATCCTCAACTTCCTCGAGCGCAGCGAACAGGAATACGTCTTCATGACCTCCTGCTCCTACGTCGCCAACCTCGACCTCGAGGCGGTGTTCGAGGCGCACGAAAAAAGCGGCGCGGACATCACCATGGTCTCGCACGTCGGGCTGGCGCCGGGCTTTGAGACCCAGCCCATCGTCGAAAGCAAGTTCGGCGACATGATCACGTCCCTGCGCCTCGGCGAGCCCACCGACGGACAGGAGGAATACCTCCTGACGAACTGCCTGCTCAAAAAGAGCCTTGTCGAGCGCCTTGTGCGCGAGGCCTTCTCCAAGGGCGAGTACTCCCTGTTCAAGGACGTGCTTCGCCGCGCGGTCGGCAGGGTCAAGATCCACACCTTCGAGCACAAGGGGTTCGTCGCCAACGTCGACTCGCTTGCAGGCTACTTCAAGGGCAATTTCGACCTTCTCAAGCGCGAGAATTACGAAAGCCTGTTCTGCCGCGAGCGCCCCGTCATGACCAAGGTGTACGAGGATATGCCCGCGGTCTACGGCATCGGCTCGGACGTGCGGCAGTCCCTGATCGCCGACGGCTGCATCATTGACGGCACGGTCGAAAACTGCATCCTGTTCCGCGGCGCGCGCGTCGAAAAGGACGCCGTCGTCAAAAACTCCATCCTCATGCCCGGCGCGTTCGTCGGCGAGGGCGCAAAGCTCGACTACGTCTTAACGGATAAGTCCGTGTCCATCCGCTCCGGCAAGACTCTGTCCGGCGCCGATACCTATCCCGTGTATATCGGGAAGGAGATCCAGATCTGAGTTAGGGACCGGAGAATCTATGATTCTTGAAATCATTCAAAGCAGATCCCGTGTGCGCGTGCACCCGCGCACCCGTGTGCCCGCCGCGTGAAACGCGGCATATAAGGAGGATAACGATATGAAAGTTTTATACGCAGTCAGCGAGGCCAAGCCTTTTATCGCCAGCGGCGGCCTCGGCGACGTGGCGGGCAGCCTGCCCGCCGCCCTCAGACGCAGGCTCATCGGCTGCAGAGTCGTGCTGCCTCTGTACGAGGGCATCGACCAGAAATACAAGGATGAAATGAAGTTCATCACCCACATCACCGTGCCGGTCTCGTGGCGGCGGCAGTACTGCGGCATCTTCGAGTATAAGCGCGAGGGCGTCATCTATTATTTCATCGACAACCAGTACTATTTCAAGCGTCAGGGCATCTACGGGCATTACGACGACGCGGAGCGCTTCGCGTTCTTCTCCCGCGCCGTGCTCGAAATCCTGCCGCACATCGACTTCAAGCCCGACATCATCCACTGCAACGACTGGCAGACCAGCCTCGTGCCGGTGTACTACTCCCTCTACTACGCGCAGCGGGAGGGGTATGAGAACATCAAGACCGTGCTCACGATCCACAACATCCAGTATCAGGGACAGTACGGCCACGAGGTCCTCGGTGACGTCGTCGGCCTTTCGGAAGAAAACGCCAGCCTGATGGAAAACGACGGCTGCATCAACTTTATGAAGGGCGGCATCGAGTGCGCCAACGCCGTGACCACCGTCTCCCCGACCTACGCCGAGGAGATCCTCGATCCGTGGTATTCCTTCGGGCTCGACCACATCCTGTCCGAGCGCAGATGGAAACTTCACGGCATCTTAAACGGCATCGACACCGTGTCCATGGACCCCGCCACCGACCCGGCGCTGCCCGCGCACTTTACGGCGGAGGACCCCTCGGGCAAAGCCGTGTGCAAAGCCGAACTCCAAAAGGAGATGGGTCTCCCCGTAAACCCGGACGTCCCGATCATCGGCATGGTTTCCCGTCTTGTCGGACACAAGGGCTTCGATCTCGTGCGCCACGTGCTCGAGGAGCTTCTGACGACCGAAAACGTGCAGGTCGTCGTCCTCGGCTCCGGCGAATGGCAGTACGAGACCTTCTTCTCCGAAATGGCGGCAAAGTACCCCGACAGGCTCGCGGTCAAACTCGGCTTCATCCCGGCGCTGGCGTCCCGCATCTACGGCGGCAGCGACATTTTCCTCATGCCGAGCAAGTCCGAGCCCTGCGGCCTTTCTCAGATGTTCGCCCTGCGCTACGGCTCCGTGCCCGTGGTGCGCGCCACCGGCGGCCTCAAGGATACCGTGCAGGACTCCGGCCTCAATGAGGGCAACGGCTTCGTGTTCCAGGACTACAACGCCCACGACATGCTCCACGCCATCCGCCGCGCCATCGGCGGCTACGCCGATCACGAGGGCTGGGCCATTCTGCGCCGCCGCGCCATGGAATGCGACAATTCCTGGGGCAAGAGCGCCAACGAGTACATCCGGCTGTATAAGCAGCTCATCAAGGAATAAGTCTGTACGTACCGATGGGGACGCCGCTGCGGCGTCCCCAGTCGTATACGGGACGTACGGACCTGCGTCCGAGATGCAGAATAAATGCAGAATGCAGAATACAAAATGCAGAATAAAGGGTTGCGGATCCCCGGTGGGGATCTCTGTGGCGACAGCTGCAGAAGCAACGACCGAGCCGGGAGACGAGACCCTGCGGTCGGCATTTATAATGGGTAAGGGCGAAGCCCTTCCGAAATTTTGTATTCATCATTGTGTATTTTGCATTGACCATCATTTTGTATTTTGCATTATATGATTTAGGTTCCGCCGCGTAAAGCGCGGTGTTTCAGGAGGTATTATGGCTAAATTCATATTTTCCGCGTTTGCGGATGAGGCGGGGCCGACGCTTGCCGAACAGCTTGACGCGCTGAAGGCCAACGGCATGACGCTGCTCGAGCCCCGAAAGCTCGACGACGGCAACGTCTCCGACTATACGCCCGAAATGGCAAAAAAGGTCCGCAAGGCGCTGGACGACGCCGGGATCGGCGTGTCCGCCGTCGGCTCAGGCTACGGCAAGATCCGCATCACCGACGATTTCGCTCCCCATTTCGAGGCGTTCAAGCAGACCGTCGAGGTCGCGCACGTCCTCGGCACGGACAAGATCCGCATGTTTTCGTTTTATATGCCCGAAGGGGAGGAACCGGCGGTTTACCGCGACGCGGTCTTTGAGCGGCTTGAGCAGTTTGCGGACTATTCCCGCAAAAACGGCGTCTGGTGCTGCCACGAAAACGAAAAGGGGATCTTCGGCGACGTGACCGAGCGCTGCCTTGATATCTTAAAGACCTTTGACGGAAAGATCAAGGGCGTCTTCGACCCCGCAAACTTCATCCAGTGCGGCGTAAAGCCGCTCGAGGCGTGGGAGGTCCTCGCTCCCTTTATCGAGTATATGCATATCAAGGACGCGCGCTTTGCCGACGGCGGCGTCGTGCCGCCCGGGAAGGGCGACGGGTTCGTCCCCGAACTTCTCCGCCGCTTTGCCGAAAAGGACGGGGAGCGCATCCTGACCCTCGAGCCCCACCTCAAGGTCTTTGACGGCCTCAAGGATCTCGAGACCGTCAGCGGCAGCGTTTTCTCGGTGACGGGGGACTATTCCTACCCCACCAACCGCGCCGCGTTCGACGCCGCGGCCGCCGCTCTGCGGGACATTCTGCCCCGTTGACAAGCGAAAAAAAACGTGTTATGATGCTATCAGCCTACCGGGCCGGTAGCATTTTTTTATTCAGACAGGAGGTCTTTCCCATGCCCTTTGTTCCGATGACCGAATACGAGACCGCGAGCGAGGAGGTGCGCCGCGAATACGACGACCAAATCCGAAAGCACGGCCGCATCACCAACATGAAGCGCACGCTCCTGCAAAACGTGCCGTCCTTCAAGGCGTACATGGAGTGGTATACGCTCTATGACGAACTGCAGCCGGTCCTCGGCGACCGGGCGCTGTCCATTTTGTCCTACGCCATCTCCTCCGGCAACGACTGCCTCATCTGCGGGTCCTTTTTCAAAAAGATCCTCGAGGACGGCGGCGACGATCCGGACGATCTCAAAATGGACGAGACCGAGGCGCTGCTCCATACGCTCGGCACCTGCATTTCTCTCGATCCGCACAACGTCCCCGATTACGTCTACGACGGGCTGAAGGCCCGCTTTTCCGACGACGTCATCGTCACCATCGTCGCGTTCGCGGGGCTTATGTACGCCACAAACCTGTTCAACACCGTCATGAAGGTGGATCTGGACGAGGTGCTGTATGACCACAGACTCATCACAAAGGAGGAAAAAGACCGTGCGTGATTTTGAAAACAAGGTCGCATTCATCACCGGCGCCGCCCACGGGCAAGGCCGCGCCACCGCTCTGGCGCTCGCGAAGGAGGGCGCCGCCATCGCCGCCTTTGACGTCGCAAAACAGATCGAATACCCGAAATACGAATTCGGCACCTCGGCGGAACTCAAAAGCCTCAAGGACGAGATCGAGGCCCTCGGCGGCAAATGCGAGATTTTTGCCGGGGACGTGCGCGACGACAAGGCCGTCACCGCCGCGGTGGAAGGGACCATCGCCGCGTTCGGCAAAATCGACATTCTGTTTAATAACGCCGGCATCTGCGCCTACGCTAAAGTCCACGAGATGACGGACGAGGAGTGGGACGCCATGATCGACATCAACCTCAAGGGCCCCTTCATCGTCACCCGCCGCGTCGTGCCGTACATGATGGCGGCGAAAAGCGGCGTCATCATCAACAATTCCTCGGTCATGGGGCTTCGCGGCGGCAATCGCCTGTCCCACTACACCGCCTCCAAGTGGGGGCTGACCGGGCTTACAAAGGCGTGGGCGATCGAGCTTGCGCCCTATAACATCCGCGTCCTGTCCATCCATCCCACCGGCGTCAACACGCCCATGAACGACGGCCTTGCCGCCATGGAGGGCAAGACCCCCGAGGAGATCGCCGAGGCGTCGGCGGGCAATCTCCTGCCCGTGCCGTGGATCGAGCCTGAGGACACCGCGAACCTCGTTTTGTACCTCGCCTCCGACAAGGCGCGCTACGCCACCGGCAGCCAGTTCGTGCTGGACGCGGGGCTATTAAGCGTATAAATATTTGCGCCGCCTGTAAAAAGCAGCGGAAAGGTCTTCGCGCGGGCGGAGACCTTTTTTTCGGCAAATTGCCCAAATTCGGGGCCCGCGATTTTGCAGCCGCCCGACAAAAAACCGGGGAAAGGTTCTTGCATTTTGAGGGGGGTTATAGTATAATTCATACAGATAATTATCCTATTTATCCGGATAAATCAAAAAAGGAGGAACATTTCCATGAAAAAAACGCTCAGCGTCCTGATCGCGGTCCTGATGATCGCGCTGACCATGGTGCCTGTCGTAATGGCCGAGGGCACGTACAACGTGACCTTTACGCCGTCTTCCGGCACGCTCAATAACTACGGTCTGACCGAGGAGTCCTTCTACTTCGTGCAGTCCACCGAAGGCAAAATGACCTTCGTGGAGGACCCCAACGGCAAGTATTATCTCGCAAACGACGGCAACTACTACACCGCCGACCGCATTGCGTTCGATCCCTCGGACCCGGATCCGAGCCACAGAACGACCTACTCTCCCGTCCGGTATGAGGGCACCGTGTCCTTTAACGAAGGCGAGACCGTGTCCTTCAAGGTCCTGACCAACGCCGTCTACAACGCCGCCTCCGTCGCCCTGTCCGTCAACGGCAGCCGCATCTATCCCGACACCAACGGCGAGTACAAGGTGCTGGCGGACAAAAACCTGACCGTTACGGTCAACGAAAGCGCCCTCATGCGCAACCACTTCTCCGTCAAGCTCACGTCCGGCGAGGGCTACTCCGTCAAAAACGTGCAGGGTGAAAGCGCGCACTTCGCGCTTTACGGCGATCCCTTCAAGTTCCGTATCCGCATCGGCTCCGGCTCCGGGCACAGTTTCAGAGCCGGAAGATTCCTGCTTCTGCTGTTCAGCAGTTGTATCGACCGGAGAAGAATTCTGCATTGAAGTTGTTGATGTGTTCTCTACAATCTCATTGGTTTTTTCCGGTATAGTTTTGTTCTGTTCCGGGGTTGCATCGCTGCTGAGCTGATC
>CAMVBD010000076.1 GCA_947165615.1 uncultured Clostridia bacterium
AACAGGACGCCGGCGAAGCCGGAACGAGACCTCCGGTGGAGGTTTCGTTAGTCCGCGTGCGTGCCGAGCGAAGCGACGGGCGATTCTCGTCCGGGTCACCATAAAAACAGCTCGCCCAAGAGGGCGGGATGTTTTTGTCATACAGAGAGGACGAGAATCGAACAGGACGACTCGTCGTCGCAAGTTCCGTATCGCTTGCGGCGGTTTTGTAAACCGCCGGTGCGCTCACTCCACTGCTCCTCCTCTCCGCAAAACGTCACGCTCGGTTCGCCTGTTCGCTTGTAAACGCGCTCACTACGGCTCGCTGTCGCTACCAACGTTTTGCGGTTTCGTGATTGTTTACGTTCCTTATTCCCCGCGTGCGTGCCGAGCGAAACGACGGGCGACGTGTACGTGGATATAAACGCCGGTGACGGCGGGCGGGGCTACATGCTCTTCCACGCGGCGCACGAGTACGGGCACCATATCGCGCAATACGCGCCGGCGAAATTTCAGAAGATGGTAAACTACCTTGCTCGCGAGGTTTACGGAAACGAGACCGCGAAAGATCTGATCGACGCACAGATGGCGAAGGCGGCGGCAGACGGGCGCGTGCTGACCGAGACCGAAGCGCGGGAGGAGATGTTTGCAGACGCCCTGCAGGAGATGTTCACGCAAGGCAACATCGAAGAGCGGCTGGCAAAACTCAAGGGCGAAGACCGCGGGCTGTGGCATCAGTTCAAGGACTTCGTGTCGAAGCTGCTTGCGGACATCAAGGCGATCTACAAAAAGGTACAGCCCGAGAGCGAGGAAGCGCGCCTGCTCAAGCAGAACATGGAGGCGTTCGAGAAACTCGCCGAGATGTTTGCCGAGGCAAGCGTGGCGGGCGGGCAGAAGTTTGAGGTGCTGCAAGACAGAAAAACGGCTGAGAGTCCTGTACAAAGGACAGAGAATGGCGTAAAATATGCTTCAAGAAATTCGTTCGTTCAGGATTACGACGACTATGAAACGCATTCGGGAGAAAAACTGCGTCTTACAGATCCTTCCCTCTATCCCGACACGAACCGAGAGTGGAGCGCGTTTGCAAGAAGTTTTGCGAATAAGACAAGCGGGATGAAAGATGGGGAGACCCGTTCTTTTGATATCTTTACTGCGGAATATCGTTATGTTATGTTCGCAGACGGATACATGCAAGGAATAATACTCAACAAAATTTCGCTGGAAGATAACGAAATCGAGGAGGATTTCTACAATGACGTTTACAAGGAATCAAACTTTGCTAATGGCCCAGTTGAAGGGCGCGGAAGTGGACAAGGAAACAGCGATACGAACAATTATCTGTCTCACAGAAGACAAACAGATCAATTCCTTTCGGAATTGGATGCGTTCATTGAATCGCATCCCCAGTTCTACGGAGATAGATCAGAAGATCGCGGAAATCATTATCGAGGAGCGGAAGAAGAAGATCAAAACGAAGTAAAGTTTTCCTCACGGAATACAACGGAAGACGAAAATCCTTTACATCGGACTTCAAAAAGAGTAAAATCAAATAAAAAAGGATCGTATTACAACGATACTGAAACAAACTTTATGTCTTGGAGTAATTCCGCAAGTGTAGAGGTCGGGTCGATACGAAGTTTTAAGCGTTTTGGCAAACAACGTTTCTATGAGAGAACGGCGAACGGAGTCGTTGAGTTAAGCAAGAAACAGTTTAATGAAAAACTGGAGGAAACAAAATATGAGGCAGATTACAAGCAAACAGAGGCAGGCGTTTATGGGGATCTTGATAAGAATGGGCTATACGAAAAGAGAGGTCTTCGACGTATGTCATCTGGTGGAGATTCCGGAAGTGATGCGGAAAGTAGTATCAGTGCTTCAGGACAGGAATTACTCTATTCCCTCGGAGGAGTTGATTCGGATAGCACAGAAGATCGAAGCGAAAGTGATAGCGGAAATGCCGGACGAAGGGTAACCTTCTCCAAGCGCGATCCGAACGCGACGGACGCGAGGACGCTGCTGTCGAACGCTTTGCTTGAGACGGCGCAGACGGACGCGGAGCGGAAAGTGCTTTTTATATTAAAAGAAAACCGGTTCATCCTAAAAGGACGAGCCGGTTTTATTGATGATGTAGACTGTATGACTGACAGTTTGTCATTATTTATAACCCAAACGCAAATCCAGCGCCGACCCCAAGGGCGGCGGAAAGCAGGATGAGGGCGATGGGCGGGACCTTGCAGAAGGCCAGAACGGTCGTCAGCAAAAAGATCCCGGCGGACAGCCAGAAGCCCGCCGTCGCAAAGACACCGGAAAAGCCGGCCGGGAAAAAGACCGCGGCGGCCATGGTGACAAGGGCGGACGCCAGCAGGCCCGGCACCGCGCTTTTGAGGCCGGTCATAGCGCCGGAAACAAGGGTACTCTGCTGAAAGCGCTTATAAATCCTCGATATAAGCAGGATCACGACAAAGGACGGCAGCACGACGCCCAGCGTCGCAAGGATCGCCCCGGGCAGCCCGCCGACGGTTTTGCCGACGAAGGTCGCGGCGTTTATGGCAAAGGGGCCCGGCGTGCTTTCGCTTACGGCTACAAAATTGCCCAGCGTTTTTTCATCTATCCAGCCGTTTTTCAGGACCTCTTCCTGCACAAGCGGCAGCATGGCGTACCCGCCGCCGAAGGTAAAGGCCCCGATTTTCAAAAACGTCAAAAATAATTGCAGGAGGATCATCGTTTTGCCCTCCTTGTCAGGATCAGCGTATACAGGATCCCCGAAAGCCCCGCCGCCAGCACGATCCATACGGCGCCGACGCCCAAAAACGCGGTCAGCACGAACGCGAGCCCCATCACGATGTAGGCGAATACGGACTTTTTACAGCGCCGGTACATGGAAACCAGCGCCTTGCCAAAACGCCTGCCCGCACCCCGAAAAACGCGTAGCGCACGGCGCGGAGCTCCGAAAACCGTTCCAGCGCGAAGCTCAGCAGAAAGATGACCAAAAAAGAGGGGAGTACAACGCCCAGCGTCGCAAGAACCGCGCCGGGAAATCCCGCGACACGGTTGCCGACGTAGGTCGCTACGTTGATGGCGATCGGCCCGGGCGTCGATTCCGCAATGGCGGTGATTTCCAGCATGTCTTCCTTTTTCAGCCACTTTTGTTTTTCGCAGACCTCGCGCTCAATGAGGGGGATCATAGCATATCCGCCCCCGAAGGTGAACGCGCCGATCTTCAAAAAACGCAGCAAAAGCTGTACAAGATCTTTTTTTTCTGCCATGCGGCGCCTCCTTCCGTTTTTTTCTTATCTTAGCACACCGGGCAGAAAAAGTCCATACCGGGCTTGATTCTTGATTCTGTTTATTGTATAATCATTCCGATTTTTGTCTGGAGGCACGTTTATGAAGCTTTGGCTGTATCCCGTGATCAACCGCCTGCGCCGCGGCGCCGCGCGTTCCCGCGCCAAAAAGAACCCGACGGGGGAGCGAATGACCGTCCGGCGGGGAAGGCTGCCGGACACGGAAGTCCTGTTTTACCGCCCGACTGCGGCTTCGGACGGCCCGCTTCCGACTCTCTTTCTGCTGCACGGCGGCTCTTGGGTGCTCGGCAGCGCGCCGGGCTGCGATATGCAGGCAAGGCTGATCTCCGATCTCTTCGGCGCCGCTGTCGTCTCGGTGGACTATCAGATGCTTTACGAGCGTCCGTTTCCGTACCAGCAGACCGAGACCGCCGATACGGTGGAATACTTTTTGAAAAACGCCGATGCCTACGGTCTCGATCCCGAGCGGTTCGCGCTGCTCGGCTTTTCCGCCGGCGGGCATATCGCGGCGGGTGCGGATATGCTGCTGCGCGGCAGGGGCATAAAACTCTATAAGGTCATGCTCTGTTATCCCTTCCTCGACTTCGTCGGCTTTACCCTGTCCGATTACGCCAAGGCGAAAGGCAAAACGAAGCGCATCATCGACAAGGGCGCCGAGGAAAAATCTTTCCCCCACCGTGCTTCTTGCCTGCGGCAAGGGCGACGATCTGATCGCCCACGCAAAAACCTACGCCGAAAACCTCAAAAAAGCCGGAAACGACGTCACTTTTACTGTGATCCCGGACGCCATGCACGGCTTTATGGAGGTCAATTTCCCGGATCACCGTCCGTCCCCCGCGCACAACGAGGAGCAGGAAGCGCTGATGCACGAGGCCTACGCGTGGCTGAAAGACA
This sequence comes from uncultured Clostridia bacterium, assembly GCA_947165615.1. Classification (GTDB taxonomy): domain Bacteria; phylum Bacillota; class Clostridia; order Oscillospirales; family Acutalibacteraceae; genus RUG806. The sequence goes on from CAMVBD010000076.1 coordinate 4,179, forward strand.
TGTTTTACGCATGAAAAGAAAAAGCGCCGGCCGGCGCTTTTCTTTGTATGTGGATTCTGTATCCCTCAGTTCTTGACGACGCCCTTTTTCAGCAGGACGTTCGCGTAGATCGCTTCCTCGCCTGTCGCAATGATCGCATAGGCTTTTTTTGCGCGCTCATAAAACGCGAACCGCTCGGTGTAGTCGATGGCGCAGTGCGCCGGCTCATGCTTTTTGAGAATCTCTTCATAGGTCGCCCAGATGGCCGGGGTGGGGCAGGTATCGCCCGGCGCGACCTCCATCAGTGCCACGGGCTTTTCAACGTAAGCGTCAAGGGGAATGAGCGTCAGCACGGCGTCCAAAACCTCCGGCACGTTCTGCCCGTCCAGTCGAATGACGACCGCGTTTTTGCCGACGCTTTCCGACGGAAAATTGCCGTCCGCGATCACAAGCTCGTCGCCGTGTCCCATTTCACACAGGACCTTCAGCAGGTCCGGAGTAAGGACCTTCGGAATCCCTTTTAACATATCTATCGTCCTTTCTTTTGGAAGTTTTTTTATGCTTCGTTTTGTCCGGTCGGTTCCTCGTCCTCTTCCTGAAGCCGCAGCCCCGCCGTGTCGGTCACGGGGAGGGAAAAGCAGATGGCTTTGGCGCGGGATTCGGGACCGGCTTCTTTTAAGATGGAGGTCATGATCGCGTTTTTTACTGCGGCGCGCGTTACGATCAGAATCGTATCTTTTTCGCTCGCAAGCGTAATGCCCATAAATTTTTCGGCAGCCGCAACGCCCGTGCCCTTGCTGCGGATCACGGTGCCGCCGCCCGCGCCCGCCTTTTTCGCGGCGTCCATCACGGTCTCGCTGTAGCCCTGCTCGCACACGGCCACGATCAGCTCGTATTTCGTTTCCTTCAAAACGGCTTCCTCCTCCTTTTCAAAATCGGTCCCTCGCGTAAACAGCCGCATGGCAGTCCTGCCGCCGACGGATGACAGGGGGATCGTGAACGCAATGCCCGTGCCCGGCACGTCAATGCGGATGTCACGCACAAGTTTCTTTTTCAATTGCAGCCAAACGCCGTCCGTCAGGACCGAAAGGAGCACGCCTTTTTCCGCGTCCTCGATCCCCAGCATATCGAGCCGTTCGCTGGAGGCGGTCCCGCGCCCGAGCGTTACGTTCTGAAAGGGGACCGCACAAGTTCGGAAGGCGTCCAAAAATTTCGGCAGAAGCCGTCTTTGCGCAATGGCGACGGCAAAATAGAGTCTGCTCACGAGATCCCTCCTTTACAGTTCGATCACGTCGTACTCGCCGACAGCGTCCGATGCGTCCGCTTCGCTTGCGGCGGCGGTCGGCTTTCGGTTTTTGATCGCGCCGAACAGTCCCAACAACTGGATCGAGATCAGCGGCGTCATGGCGACCATTGCCACCACGCCGAACGCGTCCGTTACAACGTCGCCGCCGACGGCTTCGCATGCCCCGACCGCAAAGGGCAAAAGGAATGCCGCCGTCATGGGGCCGGAGGCCACGCCGCCGGAGTCAAAGGCCACGGCGGAAAAAATACTCGGGACAAACAGGCTCAAAAGAAGCGCCAGCGCGTAGCCCGGGATCAAAAACCACAATACCGAAATGCCGGTCAGCACCCGGACCATCGAAATCCCGATGGACACGGCGACGCCGACGGACAGGCTCAGCCGCAGGCTTTTGCCCGTGATTTGTCCCTCCGTCAGTTCCTCGACCTGCTTCATGAGGACGTAAACGGCCGGTTCCGCTTTGACGATGAAGTAGCCGATCAGCATACCGATCGGAATTACGATCCACCGGTAGGAGAGGGAGGCAAGCGTTTTTCCGAGAAACACACCCGCGGGCATAAACCCCGCGTTCGCACCGGTCAAAAACAAAACCAGCCCGGCGTAGGTATAGAGCAGCCCGACCGTGATGCGCTTGACGGTACGTTTGTCCAGTTTCAGCGATACGAGTTGAAATACATAGAAAAACAAGGCGATCGGCAGTACCGCGACAGCGATTTCGGTGAGATAGGTTGGAATGCTCTTCAGAAACAGGTTGCCGAGTTCCACGCTTGTTTCAACGTCCGGCGTCAGCGCAGGGGAAAACGAGGCGGACTCCGGATGATAAATGAGGCTCAGCGTCAATACCGCCAAAATCGGACCGACCGAGCACAAAGCCACAAGACCGAAGGAATCGGCATAGGCGCGCTTGTCAGAACGGATTGCCGAAACACCGAGACCGAACGCCATAATAAAGGGGACGGTCATCGGTCCGGTTGTAACGCCGCCCGCGTCAAACGCGACGGCGCGAAAGCCCTTCGGCGCAAAAAACGACAATACGAACACGGCGGCATAAAAGATCCAAAGCAGGACTTTCAGCGGGATTTTCAGCAGCATTCTCAAAAGAGCCAGCACCAGAAACAGCCCTACGCCCGCCGAAACGGAACCGATCAGAACCGCGTTCGGGATACTTGCAACCTGATTCGCAAGGACTTGCAGATCCGGTTCCGATACCGTAATCATCACGCCAAGCAGAAATCCGAGAAACAGGATCAATGTTATATTTTTGGTTTTTGTGACTTTGGCGCCGACCTTCTGGCCGATTGGTTCCATGGACAGTTCCGCGCCGAGTGAAAACAGCATCATCCCGACAATCAGAAGCCCTGCCCC
>CAMVBD010000077.1 GCA_947165615.1 uncultured Clostridia bacterium
GTTTGACCATGAGGACGGAAGGGTGTACGACCTGTACTGGATTACGGACGAACACAAGGACACCTGGAATTTTACCTATACCCAGGGCACGTTCATCGGCGCGTGCATGTACCTGCACGAGAAATACGGCGACCAAAAGTATCTCGACTACGCGGACCTGGCGCAATACTACACCCTGCACGGGATGGGGCACAATACCGAGGGGATCTTCGACTGGGAACGGCGTAACGAATTCGACATCGACGGCTTCAAGGGGATATTGACCCGCTGGCTTTACCGCTACGCGCAGTACAAAGCGGATTTTGAGGCCTTCGAGTGGCTTCAGCGGCACGCCGACGCCGCCTACAATCACCGCAACTCGCAGAATATCATCTGGACAGACTGGGCCTGGCAGACCGAGGAGGACAAGGATTACAACGTGTTCGGCTGCTCGACGGCGGTGGCGCTGCTGTTCAACTGCCAGCCCTGGTGGTAAAAATCATCCGAAAGCGGGAACAGAGCTACATTCCGCTGCAATAACAAAGCACTTTTGGTATGATAAGCATAGAAACGTAACAAGGACGGTGAGCGCATAAATGCTGCAACGTTTGTTTTCTCTTCTTCTTTTGCCCTTCGCGCTGCTGCTAATACGCATCAGTCCACCGCCGGAAGTTCCTGCGAAAATCATTCTGACCGAAGATGAGCCCGAGTGTTCGCCATATCAGATGTTTGACACGATATACGGCGCTGCGGGCAGCCGGTTCTATATCCAACGCCCGAAAAGCGACGCCCTGACATCTGTAAGCGCAGATACGTTCGGTATGGGCGAGACCGTCGCGGATAATACGCAAGCCTTTATAGACGCGCTTGCATACTGCGGCGCACATCCCGATACAAAGCTCGTTATCCCTCCCGGCGTCTATCGTTTTACGCAGACCGAGAAGATTGTCCTCTCCGGACTGCACAACGTATTCATCGAGGGCGAGGGCGCGGAGTTCATCTTCTGTAGCCCCGGCAGACAAATCCTGATTACGGACTGCGACGGTCTTGAGATCCATGGGCTTACAATCGACCACGACCGGGTGAACGATCCGATCGACGACGTCATCAGAATTCAAAACGCCGATCCGCGCGCGCATACACTGGATTTCTGTTTCTTTGAAAAGACGGACGCGGACGAATCCATGGCGATCAAGGCTGTGACCCAGTGCGATCCGCAGTCACTGACCTTCGGGGCGTCGGGCAGCGAAAAAGAAGTCTATTTATATAGGCTGGATAACCCAATCAAAAGCGTCGTAAAGGTTTCGTCCAACGTGCTGCGCGTGACGCACGACGGCTGTATGGACGGCTTTGACGACGGCGAAACATATATCCTGCGCCACCACGTCTACGACGGCGAGGGTATCCGCACGGAAAACAGCTCCCATATCACCTTCAGCGATATGAAGATCTACGGCGGCACGGGCGGCTTCTTTGTTTTCGGCTTTGGCGCATCTCATTTCCAGCTGCTCGACACATATATCGGCGTTGACCCGAATGATAAAACCGGAGCACACGTTTCGACTGCCGCCGATGCGATCCATATCGCCAATACCAACGGACGTTTCCGTGTGGAAGGCTGCGATATCAGCCGTCAGGGCGACGATGCGCTGAACGTGCACGACGGATTGGGGTACATCGAATCCGTTTCCGGAGATACCGTGAAGCTGTACGCCTCCGCGTTCAGGCTTTTCATCGGCGACTCCCTGCGTTTCAAGGATGAGTCGTTTCAGGACATCTCGGATTTCTCCGCCGTCATTGCGGATGCCGATTCTTCCGGTACGATCAAAACCGTTCGGTTTGACCGCGACGTTTCCGATAAGATCCACCCCGGATACATAGCGATCAACACCGCCGCGGACAGCAGCGGCTACGTACTTAGAAACAATTTTATCCACGAAAACCGCGCCCGCGGATTCCTGCTCCAATCCTCGTGCGGGCTGTGTGAGAACAATCACTTTTACAAGACGCAGATGCAGGCGATCAAGGTGGTTGTGGATATCATTCCCGATCTGTGGCAGGAAGGCACGGGCGTCAACACCCTTGAAATACGAGGCAACACCTTTGAAAACTGCGTCGTGGGAGAAAACAGCGAGGTCATAACGCTTTCGACGAATCTGAACGGCGGACCGGCGGACGGTTATGCGTTTGAGAATATTGAGATCGTCGATAACACGTTTACGGCGTTCCCGGGCAGAGTTGTGAACGCTTCCAACGTGAATGGGTTCCGTTTTGCGGACAACGTCGTAAAAGCCGACCGCCCCGGCAACTCCCTTTATTTCGGCGCATACTGCGAAAACCTTCAGGTTCAGGACAATGACTGGCAGGGAACCGGCGCTTTGATCGCAAAGATCCCGTGCTGTAAAACGCTGCGCGAATGGATCCTCCTGTATTCTGGCGCGAAGGCTACGGTTGAAACGGAGGAAAAATAGATGATTTTGTCCAATCTGCAATCAAGAACATGAAATTGATCTCGTTAAAAAGAAAGAAACAGTTACTGTTAAGAATCAAAATGAAAAACACATGGCGATAATCGATTATGGCGCAACCTTGACTGGATCCTTAAGGTCAGAAGCGAGTGTATTCGATACATCGTACACTTATATCAAAGCAATTTGATTGACAAAAAGCAGGCGAACAGGGCAAAGCACTATTACGAGAAAAGGTTCGGGCCAAAACAATCTTCTATAACCGCGTACTCGAGCGGTTTTATCGCATGCCGATCGTGGCAGGGACCTACCTCTTTATTTATAGTTTTCTTGCCAATACAAACAGGTTGTGCTATAATTATTATAAAACAAAGAGCAGTTGGGGCGCGCCGCCGCGTTTGCACGGTGTTGCCTTGATACGCAAATAAAACGGAGATTCGTCAGAGTCTTTTGTTAAACTGATCCGATAGGAGAAAGTGGAAAAAGTGAAAGCTTTTGCGAATTACAGCACGCATATCCGCAGCACGCGGAGGGAACTCCTTTTTGAGTATTTTCTGCCGTTGCTCGTGGAATTCCTTATCTTGGCAGTATGTATGTTATCATTCAGCCTGTTTGTAAAACGCGGTCCTATAACTGAGCCGCCTGCGCAGGTCGGCGCGGAGCAGACCAAGCCCACGGTCGGCAGACTGGCGTTCGGCATCATCGCGCTGGTGCTGTGGTTCGTTTTAACGTTTGTTGCGTCCAAGGCGGCAAAAAAAGACAAACATTACGCCTCCTCGTTTTGCGGTTTTGCGGCGGGGATCCTGCTTTGGCAGTTTATCGGTGAAATATCGTGGCATTATTCGGTGGGCGGGATTCATTTTGTTCCGTTTGAAAACGTTACAACCTTTCCGATTGCATGTTTGTTTATTTTGTTGTTGATTTACGGAAAAAAGAACCACAGCTTTGACTGGGGCGTTTGGTGTATGCTGCTCTCGTTCGCGTTCAACTGGATGGGGCACTACGTGATGGAGGGCACCTATCCGTTTGTTGCGTCCATGGTGGATCAGCATGCGTGGTTTATCGGCGCATCGTTGATTTCAGGTGGGTGCGGACTGATATACAGTATCATTTTTCTGTTGTTCCGCGTGAAAACCAGACGGGGCAGGCTTCTTGCCTCTATGCTGACGTACATCTCCATCGGCGTTATGGCCTTTGGATTGATGGAGGGATAACGCCCGGTTGATAAACTGGAATCCTGTCGAAATTTGGTACATTTTATTTAGAAATTTCCAAATGCGACAGGATCCATTTTCTATCGGCAAACGCAGTAATATCCGCCTTCGACAAGGTTCAAGGGCGGTCTTTTTATTCACCTGTTGGGTGGTTCAATTAGGATTGCAGATTTTTGTAATACGCTTCTTCAAATTCACACGGGGAAACGTACTTCAGTTTTTTATGCGGACGGACCTGATTATAAAACAAAATGTATTCATCGATTCCCTTTTTGAGCTCTTCGTATGAGTGGTATTCCCTATGATACAATTCTTCTTTTTTGAAAGTTGCGAAAAATGATTCCGCAACGGCATTGTCCAACGGCGTTCCCGGACGGGAGACCGATTGGGTGATATCTTTGCTTTTCAACAAACGGAAGAATTCTTTTGATGTATACTGTATTCCGGAATCGCTGTGAAACATCAGGTCTTTTGGTTTCCCTCTTGAATGAAAAGCAGCCTCCACCGTTTCTGCGACGAACGCCGTATCAGCCTTATCCGAAAGAGTATACCCCACGATCATTCTGGAAAACAGATCCATAACCACACAGAAATAGTATTGCTTATGGTCAACATAAATTAGTAATGCCTTTGATTCCTGCCCTTTTTCATTTTTCCGGCAAAAAAGCTGCAAAAAAATACAAACCGGTTTTGTTGGTTATACACGAACGAAAACCGGCGTTTATATACCGATCCCGGGATGTTTCATCTGTTTCCTGATGATTGATGTTATAACCTGACGTTTGCCTGTTCAAAAACAGTGACCTGCGTTTCCTTGATGTCCATGCCGAATTCTTTGCAGATGCGAAGGAACGAACCGACAACGCCTTTGTCCGCGTAATTCTCGCAGACGTCAAGGATCAGCGTTCCGTTCAGATCCGCCGCCGCCACCACGCAGTATCCGATATCCGGCCAGGAACGGAAATTGAAATCCAAAAGATGGCGTTTGACCTCGTCGGAAAAGGGAACTCTTCCGAGATATGTGAACGCGGTATTGTTCATCGTTTTCTTCAGGATCTTCGCCACATTTTTCATGACCGCTTTCTGTAAGGCGAGCGGACGCATCTTATATAAAAAGTCGGTGGAATCGATCATCTGTGTGCACGACCAGATGATGTTTTCCGGCTGCACATATAAATCAAGCATTGCTCTGTAGACCGTGCCGAGCTTCGGCAGATCGTAGGAATCAAACTTGTCCTGATAGGTGATCAGCTTCATATTCATAAAGTTGTGCATGGTGTCCATCTGCATCGGCGCGCGGCAATCCACCATGATGTTGCAGGAAACGTTGCGGTTTTTTGCTTTGTCCGGCAGATGCTCGCGGATCGCCCGGCAAAACAGCGGCACAAGGATGGCGGTCGGCGTCGCGTCGCTTTTTTTCGCAACACGCAGTACGTCGGCGGTCTGCACTTTCAAAACGTGACTTGTGCATTTATATCCGTTTTTGATCGACTTCATATCTCTTGCATGAAAGCCGTTCGGCTGTTTGATCTGTCCGAGGGGCTTTACGCTCTGATCGTAAACGCTTTCATAGCCGAGCGCCAACGGGAACTCCGCCGGAACCGCCGGCAGTTCCACGCCGAAATAGGCGTCCAGGATGGTAGAGAAAAAGCGGATGGCTCCTCTTCCGTCCGTGACGGCATGGCACCATTCCAGCGAAACGGTGTTTTCATCGTAGCAGATCTGAAACAGATAGCCATTGGTGTTTTTTCCGAATTCCTTGGGCCGGTTTTCCGTGTCGGTATGAAAAAGAAGGATCTCCGGATTGTCGTTATCCTCGAGGTAATACCTTTTGTCATACATCATTTTGCATCCGAAGAGCGGATGATACTGCAGTGCGGTTTTCACGGCGTTCAGCAATCGTGCGGCGTCCACCGTCTCAGCCAATGTCGCTTTGAAAAAAGACGCGTTTTCCATTGTCGTACCGTTCGCGGCCATGGAATACCTGTCCATGTTGCCAAGTTCATATCTCATTGCGATCTCTCCTTTTTCCTGCTGTTTTGAACATTGTAGCACAAAAATAATGATAATACCAGAAAAAAAACGACAAATTATGTGTTAGAATTTATATTGATTATCACCAAAGAACCTGATTTGCTTTATTTGATGCTTGCTAACAAGGAGAAAACACGGTATAATTAAAATAAGCAATTATCGGTTTTTTACGGATCAAGCATTTGGGAGGCTGTTATTTATGAATTTGCAACTGAAAAAAACGATTGGCGCTGCATTGACGTTGATCATGTTGATTTCCTGTTTCAGCAGCGGGATACAGGCGTTTGCGGAGGTGACGCAGGTCATTTTTCTGCAAGCGGACGGTTCTGAGAGCCGGGTATACAACCCGACCGAGATCAACAGCGATACCTACGAGCTCGTGGGCGGCGAATACGGAACGAAGTGGTACACGACCGGCGCCTATGTATCGCCGAATATGGGAATTTACCCCACGATAGAACACGGGATCACCGTGCGGGGAGACGTGAGCCTGATCATCCGCGACAACCTCCACCTGAGCGTCAAGGGCGGCATTTACGTCACCGAGAACAGCACGCTGACCATTTACGGCCAAAGCAACGCCCCGCAGGGCGTTGGGCATTATTCCACCGGTGTGCTCAGCGCCGTGGCAACAGACGACGCGGCGGGCATCGGCGGCAAGGAGGGCGCCGTCGGCGGGCATATCGTGATCAACAGCGGCGTTGTGCAGGCCCACGGCGAAGACAGCGCGGGCATCGGCGGCGGCTATGACGAAGACAGCGGCTTTCAGTCCGTTACCATCAACGGCGGCGTCGTGAGCGCCAGTGGAGACGGCGGCGGCGCGGGCATCGGCGACGGCAAAAAGAACAAAAAAAGCGGCGACTCCGTGATCACCATCAACGGCGGCGATGTCCATGCGATCGGAAACGACGGGGGCGCCGGCATCGGCGGCGGAAGCTCCAGCGAATGCAAGGGCGCGTCCATTGTGATCAACGGCGGCGTCATCTATGCGCAGGGCGGCGACGACGGTGCGGGCATCGGCGGCGGAGAGAACAGCCGCGATTGGCGCGCCATTGCCATCAACGGCGGCGAGGTTGAAGCCACCGGCGGCGACGGGGGCGCCGGCGTCGGCGGCGGAGCGAACAGC
>CAMVBD010000078.1 GCA_947165615.1 uncultured Clostridia bacterium
CGGGCGACGAGCCGGGTAAAGATACTTTAATTGTTACTTGGTATATTCGTCGACTCGCCGAATCCGGTCATTTTTACCGTATTTCCGCGGGGCGCCGAGGTTGCGGGTCCCCAGTGGGGACCTCTGCCGCAGGCAGAAGCAACGACCGAGCCGGCAGGCGAGACCGTCGGCTCCTACAAAAGGACTGCAACGACCGCGCGGGCCGCCGAGGGCGTCGGCCCCTACAACGGAAAACCCGGCCCGTTCCGGTTAACCGGACGGAAAGGTGCCGGAGCCTATTGCCAAACCGCCTATAAACCCGACGCGTATTTTAGTATTGAACCCGGCGGACAAGCACAATGGAACGACCGGTTTTTCTCCCAACAAAAAAATCCCCTTGCGGGGATTTTTTTCGTTTTCCGTTATCGTACGCGTGCTAAAAAGTCTTTGGTCTCCTGATGGACGGGGTGGTTGAAGATGTCGTCGGGGGAGCCCTCCTCCAGAATGACGCCGCGGTTCATGTAGACGACCTTGTTGGCGACTTCGCGGGCAAACGCCATTTCGTGCGTGACGACGAGCATCGTCATGCCGTCTTTTGCAAGGTCGCGCATGACCGACAGCACCTCGCCGACCATTTCGGGGTCCAGCGCACTCGTCGGCTCGTCAAAGAGCAGCACGTCCGGGTGCATGCACAGCGCGCGCGCGATGGCGACGCGCTGCTTTTGTCCGCCGGAAAGCTGGCGGGGCCGGGCCTTGACGTAGGGCGCCATGCCGACCTTTGTCAGGTACTTTACGGCGGTCTCCTCGGCCTCTGCTTTGGAAACGCCGAGGATCTTTCTCGGGCCGACCGTGCAGTTTTTCAGCACGTTCATGTTATAGAACAGGTTAAAGGACTGGAACACCATGCCGACCTTCTGCCGGTAGGCGGGCGCGCCGCCCTTCATTTTGCGGATGTCCTGTCCCCGGAACAAAATATCGCCGCCGGAGGGGGTCTCGAGGAGGTTGACGCACCGGAGCAGCGTACTCTTGCCGGAGCCGGACGCGCCGATGATGCAGGTCACGTCCCCCTTTTCGACCGAAAAGTCGACGTCGGTCAGCACCTCGTGCTTGCCGAAGGACTTGGACAGGTGCCGGACTTCCAGGATCGGTTCGCTCATGATTCGGCCTCCTTCCCGCGCTTTTTGACGTAGGTCGTCATGCCGCTGGTGTGGGCAAGCGAGTCGCCCGTCGTCACGTCAAAGTTTTCGGGGCCGTCGAGTTTTTTCTCCCACAGCCGCAGGATGACGGAGCAGACGACGGTCATGCACAGGTACATCGCCATTTCAATGGTCGCGGAGGGGAAGTAGAGGTAGGTGCTGCCCACCACGCCCTTGTGCACGGCAAAGAGCTCGGTGTAGCCGATGATGAACATGACGGACGTGTCCTTGATGTTGACGATCAGGTTGTTGCCGATCTGCGGGATGATGTTTTTGACCGTCTGCGGAATGATGACGTACAGCATCGTCTGCAGGTGGTTCATGCCGATGGCCTTGGCCCCCTCGGTCTGCCCCGGGTCGATGGAGAGTATACCGCCGCGCACCGTTTCGGCCATGTACGCGCCGGTGTTGATCGACACGACGAGATAGGACGCGAAATTGATGTCCATGCGGGCGGTGTTGCCGAAGAGGTAGGGGATGCCGAAGTAGATGAACACGGCCTGAATGATCATGGGCGTGCCGCGGAAGACCTCCACGTAAATGCGGATGACGGCGCGCAGGACGGTCAGAAAAACCTTTTTGACGGGGTTGTCGTGCTTTTCGACCGGAATGGTCTGCAGCACGCCGCAGATAAAGCCGATGACGCAGCCGATGGCCGTCGCCACGACCGCAAGCAGGATGGTCCGGCCGGCGCCCGTCAGGTACTGGACGCTGTTTTTGGACCACGCCGCCGCGATCTCGGTGAGAAGTTTGGAGAAATTGTTCATACTGTCCTTTCAGTCGCCTTCGGCGACGCGCGCAGGGGTACACGGGTACACGGGTGCGCGGGATATGGAGAGTCGCCTTCGGCGACGGGCGCAGGGGTGCGTGGGTGCACGGGAAAAGCCCGGTTTGTGGACCGCGTGTCCGCCGTCGGAACGACGGCTTTCAAAATCCCGTGTGCCCGCGGACCGCGTGCCCGTATCCCGCCGCGCGAAGCACGGCTTATTCGCCGATGGGCTGAATGCCGGTGGCCTGATCCATGAGATTGTTGAAGTCTTCGCGGGTCATGGGCTTCAGGACCTCGTTGATGGCGTCAAGGAGCTCGGTGTTGCCCTTCTGGACGGAGATGCCGATGTTGATCTCTTCGTCGGACACGGTAAAGTCGTCGCCGGAGCCCGCGAAATCGAGGATCTTGAGGTCGGGATAGGCCTTGACGGCGCCCTGGGCGGTGGGCATGTCGCAGCAGACGAAATCGACTTCGCCGGTTTCAAGGGCGGTCAGCATCAGCGGGGCGGATTCGCGGCCGGAGCGGATGTCGGCGTCTTTGATCTGCGGCAGGCAGTTGTCGTACCAGATGGTGGAAAGCTGAGACGTGCAGGAGTGGCCCGCAAGGTCCGAAATGCCCTTGGCGTTCGCAAGCTCACTGTCGGCCTTCGTCAGGCACACGATGGTGGCGTACAGGTAGGGACCGGCAAAGTCGACCTGCTCGGCGCGCTCGGCGGTCATGGACTGGCCGGCGATGACCGCGTCCACCTGTCCGGACTGCACGGCGGGGATCAGGGAATCCCAGTCAAGCCGCACGATCTCCAGCGTCCAACCGTTGGCTTCGCAGATCTTTTTGGCGATCATGACGTCATAGCCGTTGGCGTATTCGCCGGTGCCGCTGATCGGCACGGCGCCGTTGGCGTCGTCGGCCTGGCTCCAGTTATAAGGAGCGTAGGCGCATTCCATGGCCACGCGCAGGACTTTGCCTTCGGCAGGCTGATCGGTATTGCCGCAGGCGGCGAACGCGAGGACGGAGAAGAGAAGGGTCAGGACGAGGATCAGGGAAAATGCTCTTTTCATGGGGGATGCTTCCTTTCGGTATGAATTTTTGATTTCATGCGGAAGATCCCGTTTTCGGGTTAAGAAAAACGCCGCCTTTTTTGCGTGAAGGCGGCGAAGAAGTCCGGAAAACCGGGGGATTCGATAGCGCTCCACGTAAACGTGACAGTCCGTGGGATGTTGTCTCACGGCCCAGGCAAACCGGACGGTTTTTTCCGGTCCCCTTCGGCGTCGGCCCCTTTCGCGGGAGGGAAAACCCCCTCTTTGGTCCGCTACTCTTGGCAAACGCGCCTCTATCCGTATGAAATTAAGGTCAATATAGCACGTTTCATGCCCCTTGTCAAGGGGCAAATTGCTGTTTTTTTGTTTAATGCCGTATTTTTGCGATCCGAAACGCGGGTCAGGCGTCCAGACGGTGCTTCAAGAACCACCCGCCGGTAAAGACTGTCAGCGCCAAAAGAACGAGCAGCGCAAACTGATAGCCGTAGGCCGTGGACAGGACCGTGATGGAAAAGGCGTTGTTGACAAGGCCGGACAGCATGCCGCCCAAGGCGTTGCCGAGGCCCGAAAGCAGGTCGCCGACGCCGCCGAGCACGGACCCCAACAGACTTGTCAGGTTCATTTTCATCAGCAGGGACGCGGCTTTGCCGAAGCACTTGTCCGCGCCGAAGCCCGCCGCCAGCGCCAAAAACGACAAGAGGAACGTGATCCCGTACTTTTTGGTCGCGACGCCGAACACGACGACCGCGATCAGAAGCAGCAGCGTCAGCGCCAGCAGCACGCCCGCCGCTGCCGCCCATGCGACCGGCTCTTTGAACTGTTCTTTGATCTTCTGGCTCGTTTCGGTCTCTTCGCCGTTAAAAAGCGTGTCAAACAGGTTTTTGAGCGTCTCTTTGCGCGAGGCGTCCATCTGTTCGATCTCCTGTACCGTGCCGTAGACGGAGTTGTACTCCGGCACGGACAGGCCGATCATATCGAGGGCTGTGCCTTCGAGTTTGACGTGCAGGATCGGCGCAAAGACCAAAAGGGCGAGGGTTGCGATCACAAGGACCGGGATCAGGATCTTGTATGCGATTTTCATGGGAAGCCACCTTTCAGGTTCCTTATTTCACCTTAAAACTGGAATTGAGCTCTACGGTGCGGTTGAAGACGGGGTGCTCGGGGGTCGAATCCTTGTCGGCGCAGAAGTAGCCGGTGCGGATGAACTGGAAGGCGTCGCCCGGGGCGGCCTTTGCCGTCTCGGGGGAAATGAGCGCGTTTTCGACGACGATGAGGGAGTCCTTTCTGACGGCGGCCTCAAATTCCTCGTCCGGGACGCTAGCGGGGTCCTCGACGTCAAAAAGCTGCGAATACAGCCGCACCTCGGCCTTGACGGCGTCCGGGCCCGCGAAGTGGATCGTGCCCTTGACCTTGCGCCCGTCCGGGGCGTCGCCGCCGCGCGTCAGGGGGTCGTAGGTGCAGTGGATCTCGGTCACGTTCCCGTCTTCGTCCTCGGTGAAGGAGACGCAGGTCACAAAGTACGCGCCCTTTAAGCGGACTTCGTTGCCGGGGTACAGGCGGAAGTACTTTTTGGGCGGGTCCTTCATAAAGTCCGCGCGGTCGATGTAGATCTCGCGCCCGAAGGTGACGGTCTCCTTGCCGAATTCGGGGTGGTCGGGGTGGCGCTCGACCTCCAGCGTCTCGGTCTTGCCTGCGGGGTAGTTGTCGATGACGACCTTGACGGGGTCCAAAACCGCCATGGTCCGGGGGGCGGAGGCGTTGAGTTCGTCCCGCACGCAGGCCTCGAGAAGCCCGTAGTCCACGACGGAATAGGCCTTGGACACGCCGACGCGCTCAATAAAGGTCCTGAGCGCCTTTGCGGGGTAGCCGCGCCGCCGCATGCCGCAAATGGTCGCCATGCGCGGGTCGTCCCAGCCGGACACGAGGTGATCCTTGACCAGCCGGATGTTCTTGCGCTTACTGGTGATGCAGCGGTTGATGTTGAGTCTTGCGAACTCGATCTGACGCGGAGGCTCGGCAAAGCCGATCTCTTTAATAAACCAGTCGTACAGCGGGCGGTGGTTCTCGAATTCCAGCGAGCACAGGGAATAGGTCACGCCCTCCTTGGCGTCCGACAGCGGGTGCGCGAAGTCGTACATGGGGTAGACGCACCACTTGTCGCCGGTCTGGTGATGCCGGACGTGCATAATGCGGTAAATGACCGGGTCGCGCATGTTCATGTTGGGGCTTGCCATGTCGATCTTGGCGCGCAGCACCTTTTCGCCGTCGGCGAATTCCCCGGCGGTCATGCGGCGGAACAGGTCGAGGTTCTCTTCGACGCTTCTGTCCCGGTACGGGGAGTTTTTGCCGGGCTCGGTCAGCGTGCCGCGGTATTCGCGGATCTCGTCGGCGGACAGATCGTCCACGTAGGCCTTGCCCGCCTCGATGAGTTTTATGGCGCACTCGTAGATGAAGTCGAAGTACTCGGACGCGTAGTAGACGTGCTCCCAGTGGAAGCCCAGCCACTTGATGTCCTCCATAATGGATTCGACGTACTCGACGTCCTCCTTGCTGGGGTTCGTGTCGTCAAAGCGCAGGTTGCACACGCCGCCGTACTTTTCGGCGGTCGCAAAGTCGATGCAGATGGCCTTTGCGTGCCCGATGTGCAGATAGCCGTTGGGCTCCGGCGGAAAACGGGTCTGCACGCGGGTGTTGACCCCCGCGGCAAGGTCCTCGTCGATAAAATCGTGGATGAAATTGGAATTCAGAAGGTTATCCGACATAATATCACGTTCCTTTTTGATGAAAAGGCAGGTACCCTGATTCAATGCAGAATGCAAAATACAAAATACAAAATATAGGGACCTGCGATCGGCATTTTAAAAATACGAATCGGTGGGTTTGTCCGGATTGGATTTTTCTTTGGAGGTCTTTACGATCCGGCATAACAGATTTTCCAAAGAGGAACAGTCCGCTGCCATGGATCGGAATTGGGGTTTTGTGATATACCCGGCTTCACACAACAGGCGAAGCCAGTAGGCGGTTTCAGACGTTTCTTTCAGCGCGATTTCCATTTTATAAGAGAAATCATTGTAACTGCGCGCATGCTGTGCTTCTGCAATGTTGGCGCCGATGCTGGTTCCGCTCCTGAGAATCTGCTTGGATAAAACGTATTCCTTTCTTGTTGCGGTAAGGTATTTATACAGATTGACGATCCGCAGCGCGAACCGGAAACTTTGATCCGCAACGACGTTTTTCGTTTCGTTCATGCAGCATCCCTCAAATTCTTATGCAAGGTTACAATTAAGAATTTTGAATCGCGCGCGTTGGCGCGCAACCGAAATTCTGTATTTTGTATTTTGCATTTTGCATAAAAAACGAAATCAGCCTTCCAGTTTTTGAATGGCTTCCCGGACTCTTTCCAGCGTCTTTTCTCTGCCCAAAATCACGGCGAGGTCGGTGCCGCCGCCGGGGGTGGAGCGGGTGCCGGCCAGCGCGATGCCGAGGGGATAGAGGAGTTTGCCGTTTTTGACCTCGAGCTCGGCGGCCTTTTCGGCGCACGCCGCAAAAATGCTTTCGGGCGTCCAGTCGGACACGTTTTCGAGCACCGGCAGCAGGACCCTCAGGCTTTCGAGCGCGGAGGCGGGGTCGGTCTTCATCTTTTTGTTGACGTAGAGTTCGACGTCGTAGTCCGGCATTTCCTTGATAAAGCCGATCTGCTCCGGGATCTCGCCGAGGACCTCGGTGCGGGGCTGCAGGTTTTTGCACAGCAGCGCAAGGTCTTTGATCTCGGACAGCATCTCGTCCCCGATCACGGGCTTGGCCCTTTGGAG
>CAMVBD010000079.1 GCA_947165615.1 uncultured Clostridia bacterium
GCCATGGGCTTTGATCCGGCGCTCGGATACAAATTTTCGACCTACGCGGTGCCCTCCGTCCTCGGAGAGATCAAGCGTCTGTTCCGCGACGGCGGCAGCGTCAAAATGAGCCGCGGCGCGAAGGAAAAGGCGGCGGCGCTGCTGGAGACGGCAGACAGGCTGCGGGAGGAGCTGGGACGGGAGCCGACGGTGTCGGAGATCGCGGAAAAAGGCGGTGTATCCCCTGCCGACGCGGCGGCGCTGCTGACCGCCGCCCTGCCGCCCGTGTCCCTGACGACCGACGAAAACGATGAAACGGACCTGCCGGTGTCCTCCCATGAGGACGCCGCCATCACAAAAATGGATCTCGCCGCCGCGCTCGAAAAACTGGACGAAACCGAACGCCACCTTCTGCGCCTCCGGTATCAGCAGAACCTGACGCAATCCGTCGTCGGAGAGAGACTCGGCATGACGCAGGTACAGGTGTCGCGGGCCGAAAAGAAGATTTTGGGCAAGCTGCGGGAAATGATGGGGTGACGCGGCCGCCTTCGGCGGCGGGTGCATGGGCGCGCGGGTGCACGGGTGCACGGGAAAAATATTGAAAGGCCGCCTGCGGCGGCGGGCACACGGTCCACGGGCGCACGGGAAAAATGCAGAATGCAAAATAAAGGGACCTGCGGTTCGCATTTATAAAATGGGGTATGGGGCGAAGCCCCATCCGCAATTCTGTATTCTTCATTCTGCATTTTGCATTTTTATCTGTATTCTGCATTTTATTCTATCGTCCGCCGTCTGAAGCGCAATTCCGAAAAGGTCTTGCAAAACCCTTCTCTTTGTTGTATACTGAAACCACACGGGAAGGAGTGAACAGCCGTGACGAAGACCTACACGGTGGCGCTGGATAAGGTCATCCGCGAAAACGCCCTCGAGACCCTTTATACCCCCACGGACCCCAAAAATCTGTTCGTAAAATCCAAGGACGTCAACCGCCCGGGACTCTTGCTTGCCGGGCACGACGGCTTTTTCGATCCCACGCGCATCCAGTTTTTAGGGCTGGCGGAATTCGGCTTTCTCAATTCCCTGACGGAAGACGAACGGACGGCGAGTCTCAGACGCTTTTTTGAGACGAAGCCCGTCGCCGCCATCATCACGCGCGGGCTGGAACCGACCGACGAAATGCTGCCGCTGGCAGGGGAATACGGCGTACCGGTGCTGAGGACCAACGAATCCACCTCCGCCTCCATGTCCGCCCTCATCTCTTACCTCGGCGTGGAACTTGCCCAGCGTATCACGCGGCACGGCGTATTGGTGGAGGTCTACGGTGAAGGCATTCTGATCGTCGGCGACTCCGGCGTCGGCAAAAGCGAAACGGCGCTGGAACTCATCAACCGCGGACACCGGCTGATTGCGGACGACGCGGTGGAGATCCGCAAAGTCTCGTCCAAATCCCTGGTCGGCTCCGCGCCCGAAAACATCCGGCATTTTATTGAACTCAGGGGCGTCGGCATTATAAACGCGCGCAACCTGTTCGGCATCGGCGCGGTCAAACTGACCGAAAAAATCAACATGATCGTCAAACTCGAGCAGTGGAACGAAAACCGCGTCTACGACCGCCTTGGGATCGAGGACGACTACATGTCCGTCCTCGGCATCAACATCCCGGTCACGACCGTGCCGGTCAAGCCCGGACGGAACCTTGCCATCATCATTGAGACGGCAGCCAAAAACAACCGGCAAAAGCGCATGGGCTATTCCGCCGCAAAGGAACTGATGCTGAGCCTCGGCATGCCGGAAGACGAGATCGAGACGCCGGAGGTCAACGTGATCGAGGAATGGCTGTAAGGAAATGCAAAATGCAGAATGAAGAATACAGAATGAAGGACGGGCTCCGCCCGTACCCGATTTTATAAATGCGAACCGCAGGTTCCGAAATTTTGTATTTTGTATTTTGCATTCTGCATTATAACAAAACAAGATTTTAATAAAGGAGAAAGATATATGTACAGAATCGGCGTAGACCTCGGCGGCACGAACATCGTTTCGGGCGTCGTGAACGAAAACTGTGAGATCGTGGCGAAGGCTTCGCGTCCCACGAACGCTCCGAGAGCGGCAGAAGAGATCTTTGACGACATTGCCGCTACGATCAAAGAGGCCATGGACAAGGCCGGGATCACGAAGGAGGACGTCGTCTCCATCGGCGTCGGCACCCCCGGTTCCGTCAACAAGGAACTGGAACTCATTGAATTCGCAAACAATTTGGGCTTTGACAACGTCCCCGCCTTCCGGCTTCTCCGGGAGAGAACGGGCATCCAAAACGTCTACTTCGACAACGACGCCAACTGCGCGGCGCTGGGTGAAGCGACCGCCGGCTGCGGCAAGGGCGCAAAAGACTTTGTCATGATCACCCTCGGCACCGGCGTGGGCTCGGGCATCATCGCCAACGGCAAACTCGTCACCGGCCTCAACTACGCCGCGGGCGAAATGGGACACACCGTCATCGTGTACGGCGGTCTGCCCTGCAACTGCGGCAGACGCGGCTGCTGGGAGAAGTACTCCTCCGCCACCGCCCTCATCGCCCAGACAAAGGACGCCATGCGCGAAAACCCCGACTCGATCATGTGGGATCTGGTCGACAACGACATTTTGAACGTGACCGGCCGCACGGCGTTTGACGCCATGCGAAAGGGCGACGAGGCCGCGAAACGAGTGGTGGACAATTACATCGCCTACCTTGCCTGCGGCATTTCAAACGTCGTCAACATCTTCCAGCCCGAGGTCCTCGCCGTCGGCGGCGGCATCGGCAACGAAAGAGAGAATCTTCTGGCGCCCGTGCGCAAGATCTTAGCCAGCGAGCGCTATTCCATCCACGCCAAAAAGCAGACCGAGCTCAAAGCCGCGACCCTCGGCAACGACGCGGGCGTCATCGGCGCCGCGCTTCTGGACGAATGAGCGCCGAGCGGTTTGAGGCGCTGAAGGCGCTTAACGGGACTTTGACCTTTGAGGAACCGCTGAAAGGTCATACCTCCTTTAAGATCGGCGGTCCGGCGGAGGCGTTTTTTGTCCCCGAAACGGAAGAGGCGCTCAAAAAGGCCGTGGCCTTTGCAAAGACAAACGGCATCCCCTGCCGCATTCTCGGAAACGGCTCCAACCTTTTGGTCTCGGACGACGGCGTCCGGGGCCTGGTTATCATGCTCTCCGGCGGGCTGACCGCGCTTGAGACGACCGGAGACGGGCGGATCTTTTCCGCCGCGGGCGTCAGTCTGAAAAGACTTTGCGTCTTTGCGCTGGAGCAGGGTCTGACGGGGCTGGAATTTGCCTACGGCATTCCGGGGAGCGTCGGCGGCGCGGTCTATATGAACGCCGGCGCCTACGGGGGAGAGATCAAAACCGTCCTGTCTTCCGTGCGGGTGTTGGACCCCGCGACCGGGGAGATCACGGAGTTGGACGCCGGGGATTTAGACATCTCCTACCGGCACACGCCGTTTATGACGAACGGGCTCATTATAACGGGCGCTGCCTTCCGTCTGGAAGCGGGCGACCGGACCGAGATCCGCGCCAAAATGGACGAACTCCTGGGCAGACGCAAGGCTTCCCAGCCGCTCACCTTCCCGTCGGCGGGTTCCACCTTCAAGCGTCCCAAAAACGGCTACGCCGCCGCCATGATCGACGAGTGCGGCCTGAAGGGCTTTTCGGTCGGGGGCGCGGAGGTCTCCACGAAACACGCGGGCTTTGTCGTCAACAAGGGCGACGCCACCTGCAAGGACGTTTTAGCCGTCATTGACGGCGTGCGCAAGACGGTGCTGGAGCAAAAAGAAACGGTTCTTGAGACCGAAGTGGAGATCTGGGAGTAAGTCATGTCCTTTTCATCCGACGTAAAGACCGAGCTTTCGGCCGTTCAAAACGCCGCCTGCTGCGAGACGCAGTTTTCCCGCGCCATGCTGCTGTTCGGCCGCTCCTGCTCGCGGGTCTCCCTGTCCTTTTTGACGGAGCATCCGGACGCGGCACGGCGCTACGCCGACGCGGTGGCGCACTTTTCGGGCACGACGCCCGAGATCACCGAAAGCGAAAGCGGAAACTGCAAGATCCAGATCGAGGACCGCCTTGTGACAGACGCGGTGCTTGCGGAACTTGAAAGGAACCGCAACGAAAAAAAGCAGCTCTCGATCGGAAAGATCGACCGGGAGTGTTGCCGTCACGCCTTTTTGCGCGGCGCGTTTTTGTCCGCCGGGACCGTGACGAACCCGGACGTCGAGTACCATTTGGAGTTTTCCTGCCCCTCGGCGCATCTCGCAAGGGACCTCATCGACCTGTTATCCCTGTGCGGGGTCGACGCCAAAAGCACCGCGCGCGGCGGCGCGACGATCGTGTATCTGAAAAAAAGCGACGCGATCGCGGAGCTTTTGACCGCCATGGGCGCGACCGAAAACGCCATGCTGTTCATGGGCGCAAAAATATTTAAGGACGTACGCAATACCGTCAACCGGCGGGTAAACTTTGACAAGGCCAACATCGCCCGCTCCGCCGCCGCGGCGGGACGGCAATTAAGAGCCATCAAAAGCCTGCGGGCAAACGGACGCTTTGACGAACTGCCGGCGGAACTCAGGGAACTGGCGGCGCTGCGTCTGGAAAATCCCGAAAGCCCCACGTCCGAGCTTGTGGAACTCCTCGGCGGAACGCTGACCGTATCCGGCGTCAACCACCGGTTTGAGCGCATTATCAGGGCCGCTGAGTTTACGGAGCTGCCGGACAAAAAGAAGGAAGAGGGAAAAGCATGACCGACGCGCAAAAAGCCGTCCTTTTGCGACTGGACGCCCTTGGGATCGACTATGAGACGGTCGAGCACGCCCCCGCCGCGACCATCGACCTGTGCAAAGACATAGAAAAGACGCTCGCCTGCCCCATTCCCAAAAACCTGTTTCTGACAAACGCGCAGCACCGGGATTTTTATCTCCTCGTCATGCCGGGGGACAAGCCGTTCAAGACCAAATACCTGTCAAAACAGATCGGTTCCTCGCGCCTTTCGTTCGGGACCGGAGAAGAAATGGAAGCCCTGCTCGGCTGTTCGCCGGGGTCGGCAAGCGTTTTCGGCGTAATGAACGACAAAGAAAAGCGCATCACGCTGCTTATCGACCGGGACGTTCTGCAAAACGAAGCCCTCGGCTTTCACCCTTGTCTGAACACCGCGACCGTAAAGATCGGGACGGACGATCTGATAAACACCCTCCTTCCCTCCCTCGGCGTTACGCCGACGCTTGTGGACCTAAAGTGGGAAACCGAATAAAAAAACGAAAAAGGAAGACCGCGGGTCTTCCTTTTTTTATGCACAAAACAGAATTTGGAAGGGGTGCGTGCCCGCGGCCTCTTTTTTTCGATCCGCGGGTTTATTCTTCCGTTTCCAGCACCCCGTCTGTGATCCGGATCACGCGGTCGGCGGCGTCCGCCAAAGACGCGTCGTGTGTGACCATGACCACCGCGGCGTTGCGGTCCCCGGATAGAGAAGACAGGAGAGACGCGACCCGTCGGGCGTTTTCGGCGTCAAGGTTTCCGGTCGGCTCATCCGCCAGAATGAGCGCAGGATCGGTCACAAGGGCGCGGGCGATGGCGACGCGCTGCTGCTCGCCGCCGGACATCTCGTGCGGGAATTTATCCCGGCAGCGGGCAAGGCCCAATTTCTCGAACAGGGCGGCGACCCTTTCGGGATCTTCCCGCCTGCCGTCAAGGTGCAGCGGAAAAACCGCGTTCTCCCACGCCGTGTACTCCGGGAACAGGTCGTAATCCTGATGGATAAAGCCGATCCTGCGGCGACGAAAGCGCGAAAGCGCCGCGTCGTCCATTTTTCCGACGTCGCACCCCTCGATAAAAAGGGAACCGGAATCCGAGGGGTCCAGCGTCCCGAGAATACGCAGGAGCGTGGACTTGCCGGACCCGCTTTTTCCGACGACGGCGGTAAAGGTCCCTTTTGTCAGAGTCAGAAAGCAGGGCTTGAGCGCGTGCACAGGAACAGGGCCGGGGTAGGTGCGGGAAATGTTTTCCGCTTTCAGGATCACAAGGTCGTCAAGCATCGTTTACACCTCTTTCTTTGTTTTTTCTTCCGGACGTCTCCAGAGCGCGCCGCCGGCGCGGCAAAGGAAGACCATGAGCGCATACAGGATCGCCGCGGCGGCGACGATGGCATACGAGGACCAAACGGGCTCCTTGCCGCCGGTGACAAGCATGGAAATGACGGCGATCGGCAAACCGAGCATTGCAAAAAGACTCTCCTTCCCTTCCCGTATCAGGACGGCGCGGCGATAGCAGCGGGATTCCAGCCCCAGGCGGGACAGCCGTTTTGCGGCGTCAGCGTTTCTGCGGCGCTCCTCGTTTGCGGCGGCGTTCATCACAAGAAGCCCCAGACTCACGAGGATGAGCGCGAAAGATCCGTAGGAAAAGACGGCGCGCAACAGCCCCCGGCGCGCTTTTTTTACAAGTTCGGCGCGGTTTTCGTACCGCGCGCCTGCCCCGGCCAGGAGCGAGGCGACCGTTTCGGCGGCGCCCATGAGATCGGCTTTCGGGTCCAGACGCAGCCCCACCGTGTTATAGCCGAAGGGCACGCCGTCCGATTCTGAAAGCGTACGGACAAATGCCGGGGACACAAGCAAAGTCGCGAGACCCGTGCCCGCCCGGTCCGTATTCCGACAAACGCCTGCGAGCGTGAGCGTCAGAGGCCCCGCCGCCGTTTCCACCGTCACAAGGTCGCCGGGCGACAGTCCCAGATCCGGAAGCGGCACGGTCTCGTTTTGGGCAAGTCCCATAGACGGATCGAGCAGAAG
>CAMVBD010000080.1 GCA_947165615.1 uncultured Clostridia bacterium
CAGTAGACGCACAGCACGTCCGTATGCTTTTGATTGATGACGGCGTCCACCGCGATGGCGGTCTTGCCCGTCTGGCGGTCGCCGATGATGAGCTCGCGCTGGCCCCGTCCGATCGGGATCATGGAGTCAATGGCGAGAATGCCGGTCTCTAGGGGCGTGTCTACGGGGCGGCGGTCGATGATGGCGGGCGCAGGGCGCTCCACCGGGTAAAAGCGTTTGGCCTCCAACGGCTTTTCGTCCAACGGGCGGCCGATGGGGTCGATAACGCGCCCGAGCAGTTCCTCCCCGACCGGGACCTCTGCGACCCGGCCGGTGCCCTTTACGGTCTCGCCCGCGCCGACGCTGTCTCCGGCGTCCAGCAGCACCGCGCCGACGCCGTCCTCGGTCAGATCCAGCGCCATGCCGTACACGCCGCTGCCGAATTCCAAAAGTTCCCCGTACTTGCGTCCGGGCAGGTCTTTGACGTGCACGACGCCGTCGCCGACTCTGGCTACGGTCCCTTTTTTGTAGATGACGGGCGCGGGGGCAAAGGCCTCGGTGCGCTCTTTTAAGAACGCGGAGATCTTTTGTTCGGTCATCCGTCCACCGCCTTTCCGCCGTCAAAGGCGCGTTTTGCCTGCTCGACGCGCGTTCTGACCGTCATGTCGTAAACGGTCCCGTCCAGTTCCATGTAAAACCCGCCGATGACATCCGCGTCGTCGACGCGGGTGATGTGCAGGTCCTCACCGAACCGGGCGTGTACGCGCTCGGAAAGATAGGTAAAGGTCTCGCTTCCCATGCCGGGCGAGACCGTGATCACACAGCTTTTCATATCAGTCCCCCAAATGCTTGAAGAACGCGTCGATCAGGCGGCGGTTGTCCTCGTCGGAGACTTCGCGTCCGAGGATCTTTTCCGACAGCGCGACGGCGGTCTGCCCGATCTCGCGCTCGGCGCCCTCGAGAAGCTTTGCCTTTTCGGCCTCGGCTGCCCGCAGCGTTTCCTCGCGCAGGGCTTCGGCCTGCTTTTCGGCGGTTTTGCGCGCGTCGGCCACAACGGCGGCGGCGTCGGCGCCGGCCTGCTCCAAAAGACGGTCCTTTTCGGCCTCGGCGTCGGAAAGCAGGGCCTCATACTTCGTCTTTGCTTCCTCGGCCTCTTTTTTTGCGGATTCGGCGGCGGCCATGGCGGCGACCTCCTTTTCGCGGCGCGCGGCAAGGTACTTTTTGACAGGCTTGTACAACAGCGCCTTCGTGACGAAAAACAGGATCAGGATATTGATGATATTGATAATGACGTCCCCGAGCATTTCGGGCTTCAGAAGATCCATAAACTCCCTCCGATCGGTTTTCTGCGGCAGTCCGGTGACTGCAAGGCGGCGATCATGCCGCCGGGCCGCCGGAGGTGGCGATGATGAGCGCGACGACGAACGCGTAGATGGCGGTGGATTCAGCCAGGGCGCAGCCCAGAAGCAGAATGGTCTGGATCTTGCTGGCGGCCTCCGGCTGACGCGCGGCGGCGTCCACGGCCTTGCTGGTGGCAAAGCACATACCGAAGCCGGCGCCCAGAGACGCGGCGAACATGATGATAGCGGCAGCGATGAAATTCATAAGATACCTCCGAAATTTTTCGTTTTATGCTTCTTCCAGTTCCATCGCTTCATTGATGAAGGTCAGGGACAGCGTGACAAAGATGTAGATCTGAATGCCGGGGTGGGCCAGATTGAACCACAGCCCCGCAATGGCGGGAAGTCCCGACGCGTAGCCGCCGAGGACGCCCTTTAACAGGTCCATGACGAGCATGCCGCCGAGCATGTTGCCGAACAGTCTTGCGCCCAGCGACACCGGGATGGAAATATCCGACACGGCTTTGAGAGGGATCATCAGCGGGCGCATGGCGGGCACCGCGCCGCCCATGTTTTTGAGCCGTCCGCCCACGCCGTTCTTTTTGATGCCGTAGACGTTCATGGACACAAAGGTCGTAAGGCCGAGGGCGAAGGTGAACGTGAGGTCCGACGTCGGCGCCCGAAGGCCGAAAAGCTCCGACAGCGCGCAGCCGAACATGTAAAGCGCGATGCTGAGCATAAAGGGCTGCAGCGCCTTCGGCTGATAGCCGTGGATGTTGCCCCGGACCATGTTGTCGATGAAGTCGACGACGGTTTCGAGCGCAAGCTGCGCGCCCTTCGGCTCGTCCACGCTGAATTTGCGAATCACGGTCAGACGCAGGACGACCAGCAGGAGGATCAGGACGATCAGCACCCCCGCGCCCGTGAGCGTGGTCTTGGCAAGCGAAACGCCGAAGACGTCGACCCGCTCGCTGAACATTTCGAATGCGATGTGGAGTTTTCCGGTCTTGCCGGACAGGACCGTAATGAACAGTCCCACCAAAAACCAGCCGGAGACCAGCATGCCGAGAAAGGCGAATTTTTTGCCCTTGGGCTTTTTGCCGTTTTCATCGGGCGGTTTTTTGGCGTTTAAGATATAAAGGACCAGACAGGCCGCCAGCACGACCGCGGCGACGGCCGCCTCTATGATCTGCGTTTTTGTCATGAAACGTCTCTCCCCTTTCCTTGTTTCATACTGTAAACGGTAAAGATCAGCAGCGCCGGGAAAAAGCCGACCGCAAAGCCGATGGCGCCCGCCCAGATGAGCGCCCGGAAGACCTTGACGAGAAGCCACAGCGCAAAGGCGTAAAGCAGAAGTTTTACAAACAGCGCCAAAAGCATAGGCACGGGCTTTGAGCGGAAGACCGACCGGAACAGAACGACGTCCAGCGCGACCTGCAAAACGCCGAAAACGGCGGCCAGAACACCCATAACGTACATGGAATCACCTAAAGAAAAGATAATAAAATATGCTATCATTATAACGCAAATTTATAAAATTGCAAGCGCTTTCGGATAACAATTTGTTTTTCCGGGCAAAGGATTCCTTATCCAGGGAAAGGGATTTCGCGGATTTTGTTTTTTTGCGTTGCATTCGCCCGGGCGGTATGCTATGATAAAACCATCCGAACAAAAAAGGAGCGACCGGCATGAAAAAGGCAAGCACCCTTCCCGAGCGGAAAAAGACGCTGACCCTCGGCAAAATGGCAGGCTACGGCATCGGCATTTTCGGCATTCAGATGATGATCGGCATGATCAACACCTATCAGGTCCAGTTTTATTCCTCGTCCTTCGGCCTCAGCGACAAACAGCTCGTTATCTGCGCGGTGATCATCCTCGTCGCAAAGATCATCTCGTCCGTGGCGGACCCCATCATCGGCAACATCATCGACGGCGCGGACTTCGGCAAAAAGAAGCTTTCGCCCCTGTTCGCCGGCAAGATGAAGCCGTTTGTGGCGATCAGCGTATTGCCGCTGGCGCTGATGACCTTTGTCATGTTCATCTTTATCCCCTTTAAATCCGACCTGCTGCGCTATGCCTACATCACGGTCACGACGGTGCTGTGGAACATCTTTATGAGTTTTGCGGACATTCCGAGTCAGGGGATGCTGGCGGTCCTGTCCCCCTCCAGCGAGGAGCGCAATTCCGCCGCGGGCATTTCCAACATGCTCAAAAGCATCGGCCTTGTCGCCTGCAACGCCGTGGTGCCCGTGACCTGCATGCTGACCGGAAACGCCAACATCGGCAATCTCGAGTATATGATCGCCGCCGGGATCATCGGCGTCGGCGGCATTCTGTTTGTGTCGATCATGCTCGGCACCAGCCGCGAGGTCATCCGCAGCCAGCCGCAGAAGATGAGCTTTAAGTCAATGTTCGTCGAAATGAAGGAGAACAAGCCCCTGCTTATCATCTTTCTCATCAATATGCTGGGCTTCGGCAGGAATCTTGCCGTCACGCTCGGCGTACAGGCCGCAACCGTATTGTTCCAGCCCTTTACGATCCCCGGCACGTCCATCCGCCTCTCCGGCGAAAACCTGCCCGTCATCCTCGGCCTCGGCGCCATGGTGACGTCCACGCTTTCCATCGTCACGATCCCCATGGTCGCCAAAAAGATCGGCGTCAAGCGCTCGTTTTTGCTGTACGGCGTGTACGGCGTCGTGTCGAGCGTGCTCGGCTATTTCCTGTTTTTGTTCCTGTTCGATCCGACCGACTCCGGCAAGAGTTTTTGGGTCGTGTTCGCGGTGCAGTTTATTACGAACTTTATGTTCGGCCCGCACGGCTTTGCGCCCATGGTCATGCTGACCGACGCCGTCGACTACAAGGAAATGACCACCGGAAAGCGCAACGAGGGCACGCAGTACGCGGTGCTCAGCCTCTCCATTAAACTCGCAAACGCCTTTTCGGTCGCCACCGGCGTGCTGATGGTGGGCATTGCCGGCTATAACGCCGCCACGCCCTTTGCCGAGGTCGCCGCCTCCACCCGCAACATCATTATGGCGGCCTACTGGCTGGTGCCCGGTATCTGCGTCGGCCTTTCGATGATCCCGATGCTGTTCTACAAACTCGACCGCCCCGAGATCCAGAAAAAACTGAGGGAATTCAACGCCGCCAGAAAACTGGAGGACTGATCCCCAAAAACGAGACCGCCCCGGCTTTGACCGGGGCGGCTTTTTTTGTATTATCCCACAGGTTTGGGGATCCAGACCTTATAGGAGACCGTATAGTCCCGGCTGAACACGGTGACCATGGTCACAGGGTCCAGCACCTCTAAGGTAAACGTCATTTCGTCCACGCCGTTCGGATCGACGCCCGCCCGAAACAGGTCGGAGTCCGTCACGGTGAAATTCGTTTTGGAGAACGTGCCGGGATAAACCGTGCGCGCCCAAAGGGTCCCGACGGACGCGCCGTCGATTCTGACGTTCCCGACGCTGAACAGCAGGGGCTTGTCGCCCTTGTTTTTGCAGGCGAGGTTCAGATGCAGGGCAGTGACGCGGGAATCGGCGTCGAGATCGACGTAGTTGTTCATGACGACGAACCGGAACCCGGCTTCGTCCGTTTCCCACAAATACTCGAAATACGGGTATTCGTCGGGCATGTCGATCACGACCGTGCCGGGGACCTTAACGGTTTTTCTGCCGTCATAGAGGGTCCTCGGGATCCCGCCGTCAACGTCATCGAGGTCGTAGACCTGCATAAAGAAGCCGAGGCTGTCGATGCGTCCGGGCAGGAAGGTGTACTCGTCGATCCAATGGTCCGCCAGCAGTAGGCTCCCTTCGGCGGTCTCATGCGGCGCGACGACGGGCAGCTCCAGATCGGACGCGTCCGGCAGATAGCCGTTGACCGAGGGCTCGCCGACAAGGACGTCGACCGTATGGTCCGTGCGGTTTTCGACCGTAAAATCGAAATAGGTCCCGGCAAAATCCTGTTCGATATGCGTCAAAAGAATCCGCACGCCCTGTTCGTCCAGCACCGTCAGCGGCAGATAGGGGTGATCGGAGATCATTTCCAGCCCCACCGCGGCGCGCAGGATAAGGCGGGCGTCGGCGGCGGTGATTTTGCCGTCGTTGTCCACGTCCGCAAGCAAAAAGTCATACGTCCAAGTTTCGGGCTTGTCGTCCAGTTCCACGGCCATGCGCAGAACGGTCCTGGCGTCGGCGGCGGTGACGCCGCCTTCATAGTCGATATTGCCGCGCAGGGTGACGATATCGGCGTTCACGGGCAGCAGAAACAGGGTAAAACAGAGGGCAAAGATCAAAAGCAGGGCGACGTTCCGTTTCATTCTGACGGTCCTCCTTGTTTTCGGCTCAGAAGCCGATCTCGTCGTTGATGGCGCGCATGCGCTCAACGCTGATCTTTGTGACCTCCCGGTCGAAGGTCAGAAGGCCGTTGGTCTCGTCCTCGACGTCGGAGACCTCGGTGTAGACGAGGGCGGACAGGCCCTTTTCGGCGATGAGGGGTTTGATGCGCTTAAGATACAGATGGCGCACGGCCGCATACAGTTTTTTGGGGTCCTTGTATTTGCGGTAGCCGAAGAATTTTTCGGTATTGAAGACGTGGCCCGGCGTCTGCATGGAGTAGCCGCCGAATTCGGTCAGCGCCACGACGCGCTCGTCGGTGCGGTGGTGCTTCGGGAACACGAAGGGGGTAAAGTAGATGTGGAAGGAATTGAGGTCCCCCACGCCCTGATCGTGCCAGCCGGAGGCGTGGTCGATGAGGCGGGTCGGGTCCTTTTCGCGGAAGAAATGGAAGGCCTTAACGGCGTCGAACTGTCCCCAGCCCTCGTTGAAGGGCACCCAAAGAGCAAGAGAGACGGTGTTATACAGCAGGTCGATCATCCGTTCGGCGTCGACGTAGTATTCCTCGCGCCCGGCCTTGTCCTCCCGGGAGAAAAGCTTGTAGTTTTTGGGGCCGTCCGGGATGTTGCCGGCGCGGGAGCAGGTGCCGAGGCCAAGCCCCGGCAAAATCGCCGCCGTCAGTTGGTTGACCTCGCCCCCGCCGTTGACCATGTCCTGCCAGACGAGCATGCCGAGGCGGTCGCAGTGGTAGTACCAGCGCAGCGGCTCGATCTTGATGTGCTTTCGAAGCATATTGAAGCCCATGTCCTTCATGGTCTGGATGTCGTAAACAAGCGCCTCGTCCGAGGGGGCGGTATACATGCCGTCGGACCAGTAACCCTGATCGAGCAGGCCGTTGTGGAAATAGGGCTTGTTGTTGAGCATCAGACGGGAGACGCCCTTGTCGTCCTTGCCGACCGAGAACTTGCGCATGCCGAAATAGGAGCGCACGCTATCCTCGCCCGCCGTGACGGTCAGATCATAGAGATACGGGTT
>CAMVBD010000081.1 GCA_947165615.1 uncultured Clostridia bacterium
ACAGCATTTCTGCGGCGGCGTGCCCTCGGGCGCGCCGTTTTTTTGTGAGTCCCGGACGTCGGAGCGCACTTGACAAAACCGAAACGGAAAGGTAGAATAAAACCGAAGGGGGCGTATTTATGCCGCGTTATGAAAGCAATTTCGTCATCTCCCAGCCGCCGGCGGCGGTGTTCAACATGATCCGCGGGTTTCTGCAGGCGGAAGGGTACGAATACACGGTCTACGGGGACGAGCAACTGTTCAAAAAAGGCGTCGGCGTCGTCGCTGCGCCGTCCTTCATCGCCGTGACGTTTCCGGGCAATACCGTCAAAATACAGGCGCTTATCAAATTCGCGGTCCTGCCGGGCGTGTACGCCGGGGAAATGAATCTGGAGGGCTTTACGGGCATTGCCGTCAAGCAGCCGCTGAAAGCCCGAGTCGAGTATATCGAGCGGATGATCCTGTCGACCGGCGGCGTCTTTATCTCCCGCATTGTCGAACAGAAAGCGCCGCCCCTCAAAGGCGCCGCGGCGCCGGCCATGCCTGTGGCTGCAGTCAACCGCGCCGCCCCCGTTGTTCCCCCAAAGCCTTATCCTCAGCAATACGCGCAGCCGCTTCCTCCGCAGGGACAGCAGCCGCTTCCTCCACAGGGACAGCAGCCGCAATACCGGCAGCCGGTACCCATGCAGGGACAGTACCCGCCGCAGTACGGCCAGCAGATTCCGCCGCAGTATCAGCCCCAATATCAGCCCCAATATCCGCCGCAGTACCAACCCCCGTATCAGTCTGCCCCGCAGCCGTATGCCCAGCCTGTCCCGCAGACGCCGCAGGTTCCGCCGACCGGCCCCCAGCCGCAGCCCGTCCCGCAGTCCCCTGACGGGACCGACGGCAAAAACAAAACCGAATGACCCGGGAGGATCCCATGAAACACAGGCTCTTTTTTAAGAAAGATACCTTTACGATCCTGCAGGCCGCGGACGTGCAGGACAACGCCATATTGTCCCTCGCCATGCGGCGGCTGCTGAAAAGGGCCGTCGCCTTTGCGGACCCCGACCTCATCATGCTGACGGGCGACAACATTTCGGGCTACGCCTGCCGCACGCGGGCGCTGACCAGATGCGCGATCCGGGGGCTTATGAAGACCCTGTCAAAATGCGGCAGGCCCATTGCGGCGGTGTTCGGCAACCACGACGATGAGGACACCGTTTTTACCAAGGACGAACAGATGGCGCTGTATGAGACCTACACGTCCTTTGTCGGGTGCGCGGGCGTGAGAGCCGAAATGACCGTGAACGGCAATACCCGAAAGAACGTCGGCACCTACGATCTGCCGCTGTATGAAAGCGAAACGTCCGACAGGGTGCTGGCGGAACTGTGGTGCTTCGATTCCGGCACCTACAACCCGGACGAAAGCATCGGCGGCTACGGGCTTGTGTTCAGAGAGCAGATTGACTGGTACCGCGAAAAAAGCGAGGCCCTTGAACGGCAGGAAGGAAAAAAGGTGCCCGGCTACGCGTTTCAGCACATCGCCCCGCCGCAGGTGTTTGACGCGCTGCGGGAAGTAAAGCGCGGGACGCCCGGCGCGGTGAACGCCTACGACAAAGCCTATCTGCTGCCCGCGGGCCTGACGGAGCCCCTGCAGCGGCTGCGCGAGTCGCCCTGTCCCCCGAACCCGAAGGACCCGCTGGGGCACAGACAGCTTGACGCGTTTATCGAGCGCGGGGATGTAAAAGCCGTCTTTTTCGGGCATGACCACATCAATTCCTTCGTCGTGCCGTATAAAGGCGTGGATCTCGTCTCCTCCCCCGGGTGCACCTTCTCGTCCTACAACGACGACATGCGCGGCTTTCGGATCATCCGCATCCCGAAATCGGCGCCGGAAAACTGGGAAACCGAAACCGTCACCGCCGTCAGCCTGTTCCAGAACGACCCGGTCGGACGGGCGCTGCTGGCTGTTCACCGGCTGATGAAAAAGATCGAATACGGCTTTGACGACCTCAAACGAAAACTGAAAAAAAGAAAATAATGAATGACCTGTAAATTTCCCGTTTTCCGAAGGTTCCCTCTTGACTTCGGCGGGGGAACGTGCTACAATACAGAAAATCTTTAAGTCGGTACAGAGAGATCGGCAAGATGGCAACGCTTCCCTTACAGGAATTTTATGCCCTGCCGAACCCCGGCGGGGCTTTTTTCTCTGACAGGAGGGTCTATGGCGATCAACGTGTTTTCATCCGCTCTGTTTCCCGGTTTTGCCCCGACCCTTCCCGCGTCGGTGACGGATCGTCTTTCCGCCGACCGCGACTATACTGTTTTTCCCGGTTTTTGCGACGTGCATGTGCATTTTCGCGAACCGGGTTTTTCTTATAAAGAGACCATCAAAACCGGCACCGAAGCGGCAAAGGCCGGAGGCTACACTGCCGTGTGCACCATGCCGAACCTCGATCCCGTGCCCGATTCCCTCCCCCATTTAGACGAGCAGCTTGCCCTCATCCGGCGCGACGCGGAGATTTCCGTGTACCCCTATGCCGCCATTACGGTCGGAGAAAAGGGTGAAACGCTGTCCGACATGGAGGCCCTTGCCCCCTTTGTCATCGCGTTTTCGGACGACGGGCGCGGCGTGCAGGACGAGGGAAAAATGCGGGAAGCCATGACGCGGGCCAAGGCGCTGGGAAAGCTCATTGTCGCGCACTGTGAAGTAAACGGTCTTTTGCGCGGCGGCTATATCCACGACGGCGCTTACGCAAAAGCCCACGGCCACCGGGGCATTTGCAGCGAAAGCGAATGGCGGCAGATCGAGCGGGACTTAAAGCTTGCCGCCGAAACTCGCGCGGGGTACCACGTCTGCCACATTTCGACCAAAGAGAGCGTGGCGCTGATCCGCGACGCGAAAAAAAGCGGCGTGGACGTTACAAGCGAAACCGCGCCGCACTATCTGGTCCTCGACGAAGCCGATCTGCGGGAGGACGGGCGCTTCAAAATGAACCCGCCGCTGCGCTCGAGAGAAGACCGGAAGGCCCTGCTGGAAGGCGTATTGGACGGCACCGTCGACATGATCGCGACCGACCACGCGCCGCATTCCGCCGAGGAAAAAAGCCGGGGGCTCGAAAAAAGCGCGTTCGGGATCGTGGGGCTTGAGACCGCGTTTCCGGTGCTGTACACAAAACTCGTAAAGACCGGCGTGCTGTCCCTCGAAAAACTCATTGACCTGCTCGCCGTCGCGCCGCGCAAACGCTTTGGCATCCCCCATTCCGGCTTTTCGGTCTGGGATCTTGACGCTGAATATGCAATCGACCCGGCGGCGTTTCGGACCAAAGGCCGCGCAACGCCCTTTGAAGGCTGGAAGGTATTCGGAAAACACATCGAGACCCGGATCTCATAAAACACGTGTATGATGCAGAATGCAGAATACAAAATTTCGGAAGGACTCCGTCCTTGCCTGATTACAATGCGGCGCTGCGCCGCCCGACGCCCCATACCATTCGGTAAACCTTATCTATTTTCAATATATACGGAGGTCATCCATGAAACGCACAGACGTCAAAAAGGTTCTTATCATCGGCTCCGGCCCCATCGTGATCGGGCAGGCCGCCGAATTCGACTACGCGGGCACGCAGGCGTGCCTTTCGCTGAAAGAAGAGGGGTACGAGGTCATTCTCGTCAACTCCAACCCCGCCACCATTATGACCGACACGTCCATCGCGGACAAGGTCTACATGGAGCCGCTGACCCTCGAATACGTGGCAAAGATTTTGCGCTACGAGCGCCCGGACGCCATCGTGCCCGGCATCGGCGGGCAGACGGGCCTGAACCTTGCCATGCAGCTCGAGAAAAAGGGCATTCTGAAGGAATGCGGAACGATGCTCCTCGGGACCTCCTCCGACTCCATCGAGCGCGCGGAGGACAGAGAGGCGTTTAAGGAGATGTGCCAGTCCATCGGCGAGCCGGTCATCCCGTCCGAGATCACCTATTCGCTGGAAGAGGCGAAGGCGGCGGCTTTGCGCATCGGCTACCCCGTGGTGCTGCGTCCCGCCTTTACGCTGGGCGGCACCGGCGGCGGCTTTGCGAACAATGAAGAAGAGATTGTGGAGATCGGCGTCAACGCCTTCAAGCTCTCCCCCGTGCATCAGGTGTTGGTCGAAAAGAGCGTAAAGGGCTACAAGGAGATCGAGTTTGAGGTCATGCGCGACGGAAACGATCACGCCATTACCATCTGCGGCATGGAAAACGTGGACCCCGTGGGCGTGCACACCGGCGACTCCATCGTCGTGGCGCCGATTCTGTCCTTAAACGACCATGACCTTAAAATGCTGAACGACTCCGCCATCAAAATCATCCGGGAACTGAAAATCGAAGGCGGGTGCAACGTGCAGTTTGCGCTCCATCCCGAAACGAGCGAATACTTCCTCATTGAGGTCAACCCCCGCGTGTCGCGCTCCTCGGCGCTGGCAAGCAAGGCCTCCGGCTACCCCATCGCCCGCGTGACCGCCAAGATCGCGATGGGACTGACTCTGGAAGAGATCCCTGTCGCGGGCGGCACGGCGGCCATCGAGCCGAGTCTTGACTACATCGTCGCCAAGTTCCCGCGCTTTCCGTTTGATAAATTCGCCGACGCGCCGAACACCCTCGGCACGCAGATGAAGGCCACCGGGGAAGTCATGGGCATCGGCTCCACGTTGGAAGAGTGCCTGCTGAAATCCGTCCGGTCGCTGGAAACCGGCGTATGCCACTTCCATCTGCCCAAGTTTGACGCGTATTCGACCGAGGACCTCCTCGATTACGTCTCCGTGTTTAAGGACGACAACGTGTACGCGGTGTTCGAGCTGCTGCGCCGCGGCGTGGACATTGCAACGATCCACAACGCGACCATGATCACGGACCTGTTTTTGGAGAGCTTCAAAAAGATCGTCGACATGGAACAGGCGCTGAAAACCGGCATCAACGACGTAAAAGTCCTGCGGGAAGCCAAAAAGATGGGCTTTTCGGACAAGTACATCGCCGGCGTGTGGAACCTGAGCGAACTCGAAATCTATGAAAAGCGCAAGCTGAAAGGCATTACCCCGGTGTTCCGCATGGTGGACACCCTGCACACCGGCAAATACATCGCCTATCTCTATTCCTCCTATTCCGGCAAGATGGACTCGCGTCTGACGGACAAGAAAAAGATCGTGGTGCTGGGCGCCGGCCCCATCCGCATCGGGCAGGGCGTGGAGTTCGACTATTCCACGGTCCACGCGGTGCAAACCATCCGCCGCGCTGGCTTTGAAGCCATTATCATCAACAACAACCCCGAGACCGTCTCCACCGACTACACGACCGCGGACAAACTCTACTTTGAGCCGCTGACGCCCGAGGACGTGATGGCGATCGTGGATTACGAAAAGCCCGAGGGCGTGATCGCCTCGCTTGGCGGGCAGACCGCCATCAACCTTGCGGAGCCCTTAAGACAGCGGGGCGTCAAGATCATCGGTACCGACTGCGACGCCATTGAGCGCGCAGAAAACCGCGACGCGTTCGAAAAGATTCTGCTCTCCCTCGGCATTCCGCAGCCGAAGGGCGAGGCCGTGACGAACATTGAGGACGGCGTAAGGGCGGCAAACGAGATCGGCTACCCGGTGCTGGTTCGTCCCTCCTTTGTACTGGGCGGCAGAGCCATGCAGATCGTCGCCAACGAAAAACAACTGCGGCAATACCTGAAGACCGCCGTGGAGATCGACGCGGACAAGCCCGTTTTGGTGGACAAGTACATTCAGGGCAAGGAAGTCGAGGTCGACGCCATCTGCGACGGGCGCGACGTGTTCGTCCCCGGCATTATGGAACTTGTAGAGCGCACCGGCATCCACTCCGGCGACTCCATTTCAGTGTATCCGACCTTCTCGATCTCGAACAAGGTCAAGGGCGTCATTTTGCAGTACGCCAAAAAACTGGGCCTCGGCATCGGCATCGTGGGACTTTACAACATCCAGTTCATCGTCGACAAAAACGAAGAGGTCTACATCATCGAGGTCAACCCCCGCTCCTCCCGCACCGTGCCGTTTTTGTCCAAAGCCACGGGCTATTCGCTTGCCGACATCGCGACCGAGGTCATTCTCGGCAAGAGCCTCAAGGAGCAGGGCATCTTCGACCTGTACCCGGAGGAAAAGAAGCGCCACTACGTCAAGGTCCCGGTGTTCTCCTTCAATAAAATCAAGGGCCTCGACGCCTACCTCTCCCCCGAAATGAAGTCCACCGGCGAAGCCATCGGCTACGACGATAAGCTCAACCGCGCGCTGTATAAGGCGCTGCAGGCGTCGGGCACCCATCTGCAGAACTACGGCACGGTGTTCGCCACGCTTGCGGACTCCGACAAGCCCGAGGCGCTGGAACTCATCCGCCGCTTTTATAACCTCGGCTTCAACATCCAGGCGACCGCCGGGACCGCGAAATTCCTGAAAGAGAACGGCATCCGCACGCACGTGCTCAAAAAGATCAGCGAGGACAACGAGGAGATCCCGGACGCCTTACGGCAGGGCCACATCGCCTACGTCATCAACACCCGCGACCTCGGCTCGCCCGAGGGCACCCGCGACGGCGCGGAGATCCGCCGCCTTGCCACCGAAAACAACGTCACCATGTTCACCTCCCTCGATACCGTGCGCGTGCTGCTTGACGTTTTGGAAGAGACGCCGCTGACCATTTCGACCATCGACGCGTGACAGCCGCTT
>CAMVBD010000082.1 GCA_947165615.1 uncultured Clostridia bacterium
GAGTTTTTGTACCGCCGAACCGAAGTCATAACCAGCTGATTGAAGAGCAGTTTGCTGCGGAGCAACAGTTGGCAATAACTGCTCTAACATCGCGAACATCATTTGATTTTCCTCAGAATCCCCCGAATGGTCTTCTTTCAAATGTGCTTTTCCCCATTCATAATTAGCGGCAAGCAGTTCTATAGGTCCACCCATCTCGGCTGGCAAATGATCAGCAATGTATTTAGCTGCCAAATAGTCTGCAATATTATTCGGGGCATGTACGATAGCTATCTGATTTTTCACATCTTCTTTCATCGGAGACGCCATCGGATTACTGGGATTGATATCACAAACCTGAGCAAGATACGTCATCATACTTACATCCGCTGCGAAGCAGTTAGAATTGTAGGTCACAATCATGTCTGTCTCTGTCTGAGTCATAGGCTCTTGCCATTTATCATCGCGGTAGAGGAATGCAAAGCCGGCAATAGCGTCTTCTGTTGCTGTATAAGAATTATTCTTATTTTTCAGTTGAGCACAAGTAAATGTTGTGGCGGTATAGTGTGAATTCCTAGTACCTTTACCTTTGATTTGCCATACTTCTCGCTCACCGGCATCCTCACCTGCATTGTTAAAGATAAACGTACCGGCATCGGGCACGGTCGACATCGACTGGACCGCAGATACCCGCGACGGCGGCGACCATATGATGGTCACCGGCGCCGAAAAGGTCACGTCTTACGTCATCGACTACCTCCGGGAGCGGGACCTGCTGCCGGACCACAGAAGCGACCCCGAATACGCCGCGTGGAACGAGGCGCTGAAACGGGTCAAAAACGCGCCGCTTGCGTAACCCAGACAGGATCGGTTTTCCGGTCCTGTTTTTTTGACCGGAAGGCTCGGGACGGCGCTTCGTCGGTTGACTTTCGTTTGTCCCCATGATAAAATGGGAAAAACGGAAAACCCTAAGAAAAAAAGGATGGATCATATGCGCATCGCGTTTTTTGACGCCAAGGAGTACGACAAGCCCGCGTTTTTGAAATACGGGGAAGAAAAGGGGCTCGAGTTCCGCTTTTTCGAAACGAAGCTGAATCCCGAGACCGCCGCGCTGGCGGTAGGGTGCGAAGGCGTATGCGTCTTCGTCAACGACGACGTCGGCAAAGAGACGCTGGATAAGCTCTACGCCCTCGGCGTCAGAATCGTCGCCCTGCGCTCGGCGGGCTACAACAACGTGGACGTCAAAGCCGCCTTCGGGCGCATCCACGTCGTGCGGGTCCCCGCCTACTCCCCGTGGGCAGTGGCGGAGCATGCGGCCGCCCTGCTGCTGACGTCGGTGCGGCGCATCCACAAGGCCTACAACCGCGTGCGGGACTTTAACTTTTCCCTGAACGGCCTGACAGGCTTCGACCTGCACGGCAAGACCGTGGGGGTCGTCGGCACCGGCAAGATCGGCCGCATTTTTATCGACATCTGCCGGGGCTTCGGCATGAAGGTGCTCGCCTTCGACAAGTTCCCCGCAAAAGACGCCGGGATCGACGACGTGGACCTCGACACGCTGTTCCGCTCCTGCGACGTCATCTCCTTCCACTG
The DNA here is from genome assembly GCA_947165615.1 of uncultured Clostridia bacterium. GTDB lineage: Bacteria > Bacillota > Clostridia > Oscillospirales > Acutalibacteraceae > RUG806. Next base: position 1,573 of record CAMVBD010000082.1, read on the forward strand.
CCCGCTGACGGAGGAGACCTATCATCTTATAAACGACGAATCCGTCAAAACGCTCAAAAAAGGCGTCATCCTCGTCAACACCTCGCGCGGGGCGCTCATCGACGCCGAGGCGCTTGTCAAGGGCATCAAGGACCGCATCGTCTCCGCCGCGTGTCTGGACGTCTACGAGGAGGAAAGCGACGTCTTCTTCCGCGACTTCTCCGGACATATCGTGGACGACGACACCTTAGCGCGCCTCATCTCCCTGCCGAACGTCATCATCCCCTCCCATCAGGCGTTTTTGACGAACGAGGCGCTTGACAACATCGCCCAGACCACCGTCGAAAACCTTGACTCCTTCTTTAAGACCGGTGTCCCCGAAAACGAACTCTGCTACCGCTGCGGCAGGATCGAGGAGTGCAAAAAGGAACGCTGCGGAAAGTGCTTTTAAGAGGCCGGAGATCAGAGGCGAGACCTTCGTCCTGCCCCTGATCAGAATACGAGCCGCAGGCTCCGACACCCAATACCCAACAAACGCTGAACGATGAAATCCTTACACCCCCTGCTTTCCTTCCCGTATTTTGTCGCCGTGCTGGCGCTGACCATGCTGATCCGGAACCCGGTCGCAACACTCGGGTCCCTGCTCGGCGCGTTTTGTTATTGGCTGATGACGACAAACGGCAAAGAAAAGCGGGCGGATCTCGGCTTTTACATCCCCCTTGCCGTTCTCATCACGGTCGCGAACCCCGTCTTTTCACACAACGGCAGGACCCCGCTGTTTTTTCTCAACGACAACGCCTTTACGCTGGAATCCCTGCTGTACGGGGCTTTTAACGCCGCGCTGATCGTGTCCGTCCTTTTGTGGAGCAAGGCCTATTCCAAAACCGTGACAAGCGACAAGTTTTTGTACCTCTTCAGCGGGATTCTGCCCAAGACCGCGCTGATCCTTTCGGTCGCCCTGCGGTATCTGCCGATGCTGCGAAAAGAAGCCCGGCGCCTTAAGGACGCGCAGAAGACCGTGGGGCTCTATTCCAAGGGCAGCGTGACGGACAACTTTCTGTCCTCCTGCAAGATCTATTACGCCCTCATCGGACGGACGCTCGAAAACGCCGTCGGCACAGCCGAAAGCATGCGCGCCCGCGGCTGGGGCAAGGCAAAGCGCGTCCCCTGCGCCCGGTACCGGTTCCATACGCCGGATAAGGTCCTTGCGCCGGTTTTGCTCTTTTTGTTCGTGGTCGTCGCGGTCGGCGCGGGGACCGGAAGTCTGACCTTTTCTTTTTATCCCGCCCCGACCGATCCCCTGCCGAACGGCTTTTCGGCGTTTGCCGTCGCAGCCTTTTGGCTTTTGTCCTTCTTCCCTGCCCTGTATGAAACGGAGGTGAACCTGCAGTGGCGCTTGTTACAGTCGAAAATCTCAGCTTCCGCTACCCCACAGCGGACAAAAACGCGCTGACGGACGTCTCCTTTTCGCTGCCGGAGGGCAGCCTGACGCTGCTGCTCGGGTCCACCGGCTCCGGCAAGACGACGCTTTTACGCCTCATAAAGCCCGAGATCGCGCCGGTCGGCGAAAAAACCGGAAAGATCCTGTACGCGGGCCCGCTTTCGTCCCTTACTCCGCAAAAAATCGGCGTGGGACGGCAGAATCCGAACGTGGGGCTCGTCTCGGACAAGGTCTGGTCCGAGCTCGCCTTTGCCCCGGAACTTTCGGGGCTGACAAAGGACGAAGTGCGCCTGCGCGTCGGCGAGACCGCAAGTTATTTCGGCCTGCGCGACCTGTTTGACCGGCACGTCGAGACCCTGTCCGGCGGTGAAAAGCAACTTTTAAGCCTTGCCGCCGCCGCTGCCGGCGACCCCGTTTTGCTGCTGCTGGACGAGCCGACCTCCATGCTGGACCCCATCGCCGCCGCCCGCTTTCTGGACACGCTGGAGCGCATGCGCCGCGACCTCGGCGTGACGGTCCTTTTGGCGGAGCACCGGTTTTCCTCCCTCTATCCGCTTGCGGACCGCGTCCTTGCGCTCGAAAACGGCCGTGTGATCGCCGACGGCACGCCCGGGGACGCCGCAAAAACGCTTTCCGCGTCTCCCCTGTTCGGCGGCTTTCCGCCGGAGATCCGTCTGTGGTCCGCCCTCGGCTGTCCCGGCAAATGCCCCGCGTCGATCGCCGACGGACGGGCGCTTCTGACGAAAACAAACCTCCCGGCGCCGACACCGACCGACGGGCCGACAGGCTCGGAATCCCTGCTGTCCGCCGAAAATCTGACCTTTTATTTTGAAAAAAACGCCCCGCCCGCCGTCACGGACGTGACGCTGGACGTCAAAGCCGGACGCCACCTGTGCATCCTCGGCGGCAACGGCGCGGGAAAAACGACGCTTTTGCGCCTGCTTGCGGGGCTTTTGCCTCCGACGGCGGGAAAACTCCGCCTGTTCGGAAAGCCCTATAAAGCCTATAAGCGCGGAGCGCTGTACAAAGAGGGCGTGGCGCTGCTGCCGCAGGACCCCTCGGCGCTGTTTTTGAAGTCCACGGTCCTTGAGGATCTGACGGACGTGCTGCCCGGAAAAAAAGAAGGAAAAGAAACCGCCGCGCGCTCGGCGGCGGAAAAGGCCGGGCTGACCGGGCTTTTGGCACGCCATCCGCTGGACCTGTCCGGCGGCGAATGCCAGCGGGCGGCGCTGTTAAAGATTTTGTTGACAAAACCGCGCGTCCTCCTTTTGGACGAGCCGACCAAGGGCCTTGACGCCGAGGGAAAACGCGCCCTTCGGGAAACGGTCCGGCGTCTGACGGACGAAGGAAAGGCCGTCGTCACCGTGACCCACGACGTGGAATTCGCGGCAGCCGCGGCGGACGAATGCGCGTTTCTGTTCCGGGGCGAGATTTTGTCCCGGTCCGCCCCCGCCGACTTTTTTGCCAAAAACCGCTTTTACACGCCCGCGGTCTCACGTCTTGCGCCGGGGTATCTGACCGTGGAAGCGCTTGCCGCCGCCCTGCGGGAAGGAGGGCAGACGCCGTGACAAAACGCACCGTCCTTTCCTGCCTGTTCTTTCTGCTGCTGATCCCCCTGACGGCGGTGCTGGGCCTTACGGTCTTCCGCGACGTCAAATGGGTCGTCTGGAGCCTGATGGCGGCGGTATTGTCCATTGTGCCGTTTATCGTCTCGTTTGAAAAGCGGGAGCATAACCTCACGCTCCTGGTTCTCATCGCCGCCATGGTCGCCCTGTCGGTTGGCGGGCGCATCCTGTTTTACATTCTGCCGGGCTTTAAGCCCATTACCGCCATGGTCATTCTGACCGCTTTATATTTCGGTCCCGAGGCCGGGTACATGACCGGAAGCCTTGCGGCGCTGCTGTCGAATTTTTACTTCGGGCAAGGCCCGTGGACGCCGTTTCAGATGGCGGCGTGGGGACTGATCGGCTTTTTCGCCGGGCTGCTTCACGCCCGGCTGCAAAAAAACACGCCCCTTTGCTGCGCCTACGGCGCAGTCGTGGGCGTGCTGTATTCCCTCATTCTCAATTTTCAGCACACTGTCGGCGTGCGCGGCACGTTCGTCTGGGACGAATACGTCGCCGTTACCGTCGCGTCTTTGGGCTTTACCGCCGTTTACGCCGTGTCGAACGTGGTATTCCTCCTGCTCCTCAAAAAGCCCGTGGGGCGCATTTTGGAGCGCGTAACGCTGAAATACGGCCTTGCGCCGACCCCGGAAAAGGAAAAATAACCATGATCGTCACCGTTGATTTCACCGAAGGGAAAGCCCTTCTCGATACCAAAAAAGACCTCCTGCTCTTCGACGTGCGGGAGGAGGAGGAATACATCACCGGGCATGCCGTCGGCGCCGAGCTTTTTACGCTGGCGGACGTCGACGCCGCTTCCGCCGCCGAACGCATTCCGACGTTTTCGACGCCCGTCATGGTCTACTGCCGCACGGGACGCCGCTCCAAGGAGGCTGCCCAAATCCTCGACGCCCTCGGCTATACCGAAATTTACGACCTCGGCGGCCTCATCGGCTGGCCCTATGGACTCGAATAAACAAAAAGACGCCCGCCGGCGTCTTTTTTGGTTCTCAGCCTTCGATTTCGCGCGTCAGGGCTTCGTAAAAGTCCACGGCGGCCTTTTGGCGCTCTCTCGCAAGCAAAGCGCCGCGCTCGGTCAGAAAGCGGTCGTACAGGTTTTTGAGCTTGAAGTTGTATTCCTTAAAAAACGACGGCGCGTCGGAGCCGGTCAAAAGCGGGGTTCCGGCTTCGTCCGCGTCGTACAGCGGCCGGTCGGTCTGCCCCTGATATAAAAGCGTTCGCGCGATGCCGATGGCGCCGGTCACGTCTAATTTGTCCGCGTCAAACAGGATTTTCGCTTCGACCGTTTCGGGCGGCAGGGCTTTGCGGAAGCGGTGCGCGCGGATGCAGTGGCACACGGCGGCGATAAACGCGGGCTCGAAGCCCTCCCCTTTCAGAAAGGCTTCCGCCATTTCGGCGCCGACCTCGGCGTGGTCGAGGGCGGGGTCTCTCAGTTGCGCCGGACGGCCGATATCGTGCAGCAGCGCCGCGGTTTCGAGGACGTCCATATCGACGCCCGGCGTGCCCTCGGCGATGTGCCGGGCGTTTTTCAGCACCCGGTAGACGTGCTGCCTGTCGTGCGCCGTCGCATCCATGCACGAGCGCATATAGGCTTCGATTTTCAAATACCTCTCCGGCGTCATAAAATACCTCCAATACAGGTGTTGGGTTTTGGATGTTGGATGTTGGATGTTGAATGTTGGGCGGGCTGACGCCCGTACCCATTTAAAATGCGCGTTACGCGCCACCGACATCCAACACCTCACACCCAACATCCAACATCCATACAGGGGACGCCAAAGCGTCCCCTGTATGCTTATTTTTTATAATTGCGGATGATCTTAAGCGTGGTGGTCTTGGGGAATTCGGTGTCGCGGGTCTTGATGACCTGTACGCGCTTGAATTCCGAAAGCTCGGCGTTGACGCGGTCCACCTCGGCCTTTAAGGTCTCCTTTGCGTCCGGGAACTTGTCGGTATCGAGCCAGAACTCGCCCGTGATGCGCCCGTTTTCGTCGTACACCAGCACTTCCTTCACGGTCTCGATCT
>CAMVBD010000083.1 GCA_947165615.1 uncultured Clostridia bacterium
GGAAGGACATGCCGCAGAGATCCAAGAGATTCGGGATATTGATCTTTTCGACGAGGCACACGACCAGCGCCGCCAGGACGCCGGCGATGAGCCCGCCGTAGATCGCAAGCCCCCCGTGCCAGATGGCGACGATTTCTCCGGGGTGCTGGGAGTAGTAGTCCCAGGTGGTAAAGACGTAATAAAGCCTTGCGCCGACGACCCCGGCAAGCGCGCCGTAGATCAGGATGTCCAGCATCTTGTAGATGTCGATCTTCCAGACGTAGGCCTTGCGTCCGCCGAAGAGGACCGCCAGCACCATGCCGAAGCCGATGATGACGCCGTACCATTTGATGGTCAGCGGCGCGGACAGAAACGGCAGATTCAGTTCACAGAAGGTGGAGGAGACGTTGAACCAGTGGTCCAGCGCGGTAAATTTTACCGGCGTGGGATCGGTAAAGAATGTCATAGGCTCACCCTTTTTCCCGCTTACTCGTAATCGTCTTCATTTTCCCAGTTGTGCCAGACAGCCTGAATGTCGTCGTTGTCCTCAAACATTTCAAGCATTTTGCCCATCTGGGTGATGTTGTCGCCCTCAAGTCTCGTATAGGTGGAGGGCACGTACTCAGCCTGCGCGGAGACGACGGTATACCCGGCTGCTGTCAGCGCGTCCGCCACGTCCGCGACGTCGTGCACGCCCGTGCGCACGTCAAATACGCCATCGTCCACCAGCACGTCCTCGGCGCCGGCTTCGAGCGCTTTTTCGATGATCTCGTCCTCGTTCACGTCTTCGCCGTCGACGAGCACGACGCCCTGCCGGGTGAACATGAACATGACGGAGCCGGACTGGCCCATATTGCCGCCGTATTTGTCAAAGTAGTGACGCACGTCGCCCGCGGTACGGTTGCGGTTGTCGGTCAGCGCCTCCACGACCACGGCGACGCCCGCCGGGCCGTAGCCCTCGTAAATGATCTCTTCGTAGTTGTCGGCGCTGCCTTCGCCCGCCGCCTTTTTGATGATACGGTCAATGTTGTCGTTCGGCACGTTCGCGGCCTTTGCCTTGGCGATGACGGCGGCAAGCTTGGAGTTGCCGGCGGGGTCCGGCCCGCCCTCCTTGACCGCCACGGCGATCTCACGGCCGATCTTGGTAAAGACCTTGGCTCTGGCGTTATCGGTTTTTTCCTTTTTCCGCTTGATGGTGCTCCATTTGTTATGTCCTGACATAAAATCATCCTTTCAGGGGGATATTTTTCTTTTACGACCTATTATTGTATCACAGGTCGGCGTGTTCGTCAACTGTTTATTTCGGCGTCAGCCGCCCGGAAAAGCGGCTCAGCCGGTCGTTGTTGCGGCGGTCGGCAGTTCGGCGCCGGATACGGCAAGAATGTAGGCATAGACGCCGCCGGCAATATCCCCGGCGCTGAGCTGCGGCAGGATGGCGTTTTTGACGGCGATCCGTTTTTGGGACGGCAGGGCCGTCTCGGCGGCGCCGGACGTGACGATCTCTGCAACGCCGCGGGCGGGACACAGCACCAGAACGGCATAATCCACGCCGACGGTTTTTTTGGCAAAGAAGTCCGAAACATAGTCCGCCGGGGTCTTTTCGCCGACGTCCTGCTCGGTCAGCACCAGAACGGGCCAGCCGGTCACGGCGCTTCTTCGCCCGGCGAGTACGCTGAGCGTGGGGAGATTCTCGGAAGAAAGAAGCCTTGCGTTATCGGAAATATAGGGCACGCCGCCGCCGGGCGCCGCGGGCCGGGTGGAGGCTTCCGGCGCTTTTGTCGTCGGCTCCTCCGTTTCGCCGGTCTTTTTGGGCGCGGGATAGTCGACGCCGTGGGTGTCGACGCGCACGTAGGACATGACCTGATCGGTCAAAGGTTTATCGTCGGGGCCGGTCGCTGTGGCAGCAATCTCGTAAACGGCATCCATCCCGTCCACGACCATGCCGAACGCGGCGTAATCTCGGTCCAAAGACGGGACCGTCGCCACGCAGATAAAGAACTGGGACCCGGCGGTGTTATACTTGGAAGCGGGGTCTTTTTGGCTCCCCTGCCGCGCCATGGACAGGACGCCCGGCGTGTGCTTCAGATCGTTCTGAAAGCCGTTGTTTGTAAATTCGCCGTCGATCGTGTACCCCGGGCCGCCGGTGCCGTTCCCTTCGGGGTCGCCGCCCTGGATCATAAACCCGTCGATGACCCGGTGAAAAACAAGGCCGTCGTAAAAGCCGCTGTTCGCCAAAGAAATGAAGTTGTTGACCGTATTCGGGGCAACGTCGGGGTACAGTTCCGCCGTGACCGTTTTGCCCGTGGACAGGACGAACACGGCGACGGGATTTTCATTGTCGCTCTGTTTTTCGGCGGCGGTCCGCCAAAGGACCTCGGCAGGGGACTCGGGCGAGAGCGTCGGCGCCGGGGAAACGGAACTGGTCATGTCGCCGCCGTCCTCTTTTTGAAACAGGCGGCAGCCCGCAAGCAGAATAAGCACGATAAACGCTGTCAGCACAAGCGCCGACGCGCGGAAAACGGGTCTGTTTTTCATTGGGATCCTCCTTTTTTCAAAAGACGCGCAAGGCCGAAGCCAAGGCCGAGCAGCCCCAAAACGGCGCCGCCGGCAATGGCCGCGGCGTGGATGTTGATGACCTGCCGGTCGTGAAAATGCCGCATGACGGGGCCGAGACTTTCGCTTTTGAGCCCGAGGTCCTTAAAGCGGACCATGCGGGTGTCGATCGTACCGGGCGCGTCGGCTTTGAGCGTTACAAGGCGCACGCCGCCGCTGCAGCCGTCCGTATAGGGATAAAAGCCGGCGGTCTTGCACTGGCACAGCAGAATGCCGTCCACCTCGCCCGCAAAGTCGTTCATGTGGTCGTGGCCGAAAAAGGCCGCTTTGACGTCGCCCGTCTCCTTCCACGCCTCAAAAATGCCGGAATTGACGGCGGCGCACGCCGGGTCCTCCCCGAGATAGCCGATGGAGCGGTCCTTGGGGACGTACCGCCTGCCGCTTCTGCCCGCAAAGCCCTTGACGGACCACGGGTATTCGTACCACTTCGCAGCCCTCAGCAGGTCGTATTCCTCCCGCACGGGAATGTGCATAAACCACAAAGCCGGGACGGTTTTGCCGTCGCGTTCCCGGTGCAGGGCGGCGGTTTTTTTGTACCACGCGACCTGCTCCGGCTTCATCCAGTCGTAAGGAGAGACGGCCGGGTCCGGGTACCCGCCGAGGCTGTCGGCAAACCAGAGGTATTGCAGGACCGTTTCGCCCGTTTCGTCGTAAACGGGGACGCAGCAGTGCCCGCAGCCGGGCAGGTCCGGCGCGTCGTCAGTCGTATAAAAATTGCCGTACTCCTCGCGGTAGATTTCGAGCTGCCGGGACAGCGGGAGCGTACACTCCCGGTCGTGATTGCCGAAGACAAGGGCGCAGGGGATGTTCCGCTCCGCCAAGGGGGCGGTGATGCGGCGCACAAGCTCGCGCATTTCGGCTTCGTCGTCGCTTTTGCCCTGATCCCCGGCGTAGACCGCGAGGTCGGGTTTCATAAAATCCGCGGCGGCGGAGAGCAGGCGCATGGCGTCCTGCGTTTTTTCGGGATGGTCAAGTTTTCCCGCCGGCTCGTGCAGGTCGCCGATGACCATGATCTTGAACGTTCCGTTTTTGTATCTGAGGGGCGGTAAATCCATAGGCGTCTCCTGGGTCTTTTTTGCTGAAAGTCTTTTTTATTATACAAAATCGGGCAAAGACGTGTCAAGCCTTTTCGGCAGAAAAGCGGCAAGCCCGATTTTCCTTGACTTTTTTGCCGTCCTATGTTAAAATGAATTAACGGACAGCCTGCTGTCCGTATCTTTGTTTTTCGGAGCCTGTTATGACGGGAAATCAATGCGACGAGTGCCTTTATTACGAATACGACGAGGAATATGACGAGTATACCTGCGTCGTCAGCCTCGACATGGACGAGCTCGAGCACGTCTCGACGGGGCGCGGCTGCCCCTTTTACAGACCCGGGGACGAGTATACCATCGTCCGAAAACAGAACTGACGCATTTCCCCAAACGGCGGGAACCCGCCGCAGGCGGTATAACAAACAGAAACGGAGTGACATCCATGCATACGGATATTCTGATCGTCGGCGCGGGACCGGCGGGTATTTTTACAGCGCTGGAACTCATCAAAAAGGGAAGCAAAAAGCGCATTACGATCCTTGAAAAGGGCAAGGCGGTGGAAAACCGCCGCTGCCCCAAGCAAAAGACGAAGGTCTGCATGAACTGCAAGCCCAACTGCCACATCACGACCGGCTTTTCGGGCGCAGGCGCGTTTTCGGACGGCAAACTCTCGCTGTCCTATGAAGTCGGCGGCGATTTGCCGACCCTGATCGGCGAGGCCTTTGCCCAATCGCTCATCGACTACACGGACGCCGTCTACCTCGAGTTCGGCGCGGACACTCATATCGAGGGGCTGGAAGACACCGAAGAAAAAAAGAACATCCGCAAGCGCGCCATTCAGGCGGGACTGAAACTCGTGGACTGCCCGATCCGCCACCTCGGCACCGAAAAAGCGCAGAAACTCTACTACGACATCGAGCAGTACCTTTTGGAGCACGGCGTGGAGATTTTGTTTGAGACCGAGTGCCGCACCCTTATACTGGACGACGAAAACGGGCGCTGCCTCGGCGCCGAAGCGACCCAAAAGGGGCAGGATCTTACCGTCACGGCGGACACGACCATCATCGCCACCGGCCGGCGAGGCGCGGACTGGCTGGAAAAACTGTGCGCCCGCTACAACATCGCCCACTCCCCCGGAACCGTGGACATCGGCGTGCGCGTGGAAGTGCGCAACGAGGTCATGGAGACCGTCAACCGCACGCTGTACGAGAGCAAGCTGATCGGCTACCCCAAGCCCTTCAAAAACAAGGTGCGCACCTTCTGTCAGAACCCCGGCGGCTTTGTCAGTCAGGAGAATTACGACAACGAACTCGCGGTCGTCAACGGCCATTCCTACAAGGAATTAAAATCCGACAACACCAACCTTGCCATCCTTTGCTCCCACAACTTCAGCACCCCCTTCAACCAGCCCATCGAATACGCGCAGAAGGTCGGGGAACTGACGAACATGCTGGCGAACGGGCACATTTTAGTCCAGCGCTACGGCGACATTCTGGACGGCAAGCGCACGTGGGAAAAGGAACTGTCCCGCTCCAACTTAAAGCCCACATTACCCGACGCGGTGGCGGGCGACATTACCGCCGCCATGCCCTACCGCTCCATGGTCAACATCCTCGCCTTTATTCAGGCCATGGATCAGGTCGTGCCGGGCTTTGCCTCCTACGAGACGCTTCTGTACTCTCCCGAACTCAAGTTCTATTCCAACCGCATCAAAATGGACGAAAAACTGAAGACGAACGTCCGGGGGCTTTATTGCCTCGGCGATTCCTCCGGCTGGACCAGGGGCCTTATGATGGCGTCCGTCATGGGCGTGCTGATGGGAAGGCTGCTTGCCGAAGAGGAACAAAACTGAAATCAGAGCAAAAAAAAGATGGGCGACGCCTTACGTAAGGCGCCGCCCGGTTTTTTATTGGGTTATTCAGTTGCAAGCGTCGTCTGTTCGGAAACAGGCTGGGTGACAGTCCCGGCGCCGGATTCTGTGCTCGCGTCGGTGGCGGTGGCCGCCTCCAGTTCGGCAAGGTAGGCGAGCCGCTGGCGGTTGAGGACGGCAAGGACGGCGTCGGCGGCGGTGGGCAGAGTCTTGGCCTGCTCGCCGGAACCGGCGATCTTTTCGACCTGCGACGCGGCGTATTTTTCCGCCTCGGCAGATTTAAGGGACATCGCCCAGTCGGGTTCGGCGTTTTTGCCGACGTAGTACATCACGTGCCAGCCGTAGTTCGTCTGGACAAGGCCGGTGTCGCCGGGCTTTCTGGCGGGATCGAAGATCCACGCGTCAAAGGCCGGGACCATTTGTCCTTTTGTGACGTTTTCGTAAAGGCCGCCGTTGGATGCGGAGCCGCCGTCTTCGGAGTTTTCGGTCGCGATCGCCGCAAAAGCCTGCTCGGTCTTGTCGCCGGACAGGTATTCGTCGTACAGGTCCTTTGCCTTTTCATAAGCCTCCAGCACGACCCAGCCGGAGAAGGCGGTCCCCTCGTTTGTCACAGCCGTGCCGTCCTTTGCGGTCAGGGTCTCGACCTGCGAAAAAGCGGTCTCCTGCCCTTCCTCGGCGCCGTCCGCGACGGACTGGAACAGGGCAAGGGCGTGGCGCACGTTGACGGACGGACGGTCCTCACGGTACGCGGGCGTTTTCAGCCGGATGACAAAGAAGAAATTGTCGGTCTCGAACTGCTCTTTGTCGCCCTGCTTTCTGCCGTCGGCAAACAGCCAGTCGGCGATCTCTTCGTCGATGTTCTGCGAAACGTAAGCGTAATTCATGCCGGGCAAGAGCGTGGAGTCGTCGGCGGCAAAGGTCTCGGCGTCCGCTTCGGACAGGTTTTCGCGCAAAACAGCGGTAAAGGACGCGTCGTCCGTGACCGCGTCAAAGACCTTCTGCATCCGCACGCGGTTTTCTTCGTCGGTCTGTTCGTCGCCGGTTTTGCGCACGTGGCCGATCCGGAAATCGACCTGCAAATAGTCGCGCCTATCCGCAAGGCCGTCCCAAAGGGCGTTGGCATCCAGCGTCTTCATATAGAC
>CAMVBD010000084.1 GCA_947165615.1 uncultured Clostridia bacterium
AATACAAAATACAAAATTTTGGGACCTGCGGTCGGCATTTTAAAATGGGGTATGGGGCTCCTATATTTTGTATTCTGCATTTTGCAATCCGCATCATGCCGTAAATTTTCCTGGCCTACGGCCTTTTAAAAACCATGAACACACTTTTTTTCAAAATCACCGATCCGAATATTCAGACCTCCGAAATCGAACGCGCCGCCGGACTGATCAAAGCGGGCGAAGTCGTCGCCATGCCGACGGAAACCGTCTACGGGCTTGCGGCGAACGCCTTCGATCCCGCGGCGGTCCGAAAGATCTTTGCCGCAAAGGGCCGCCCGCAGGACAACCCTCTGATCGTCCATATCGCCGAGGTCGAAGACCTTTACGCCCTTGCCGCCGACGTGCCCGAGGCCGCGCTGGAGCTGTTCCGGACCTTTGCGCCGGGACCTCTGACCGTCATCCTGCCCAAAAAGGACACCGTGCCGGACGAAGTCAGCGCCGGCCTTCCGACCGTCGCCGTCCGGATGCCCAGCCACCCCGTGGCGCGGGCGCTGATCCGGGCTGCCGGCGTGCCGCTGGCGGCGCCGTCGGCGAATTTGTCCGGCTTCCCCTCCCCCACCAACGCCGAGGACGTGTTGGACGACATGACCGGACGCGTCGCCTGCATACTGGATGGCGGTCCCTGCGGCTTTGGGATCGAATCCACGGTCGTGACGCTCGCCTCCACCCCGCCGCGCCTTTTGCGCCCGGGCGTTGTGACCGTTGAGGACCTTGAACGGGTGCTGGGTCACGTGGACGTGGATGAAGCCGTGCTCTCCCCCTTAAAAGCCGGAAAACAGGCGGCGTCCCCCGGCATGAAGTACCGGCACTACGCGCCGAACGCCTCGATCACCGTCGTAAAGGGTACGCTTCCGGACTTTTTGCTCCGTCTGGAAGCAGAGAAAAACCGGTACGACCACGCCCTTGTGTTTGAGGAGGACCTGCCCTTTGTTTCGCTTCCCGCCGTGACCATGGGAAAGCGAAGCGACCCCCTGACGCAGACGCCGCGCCTGTTTGACGCGCTGCGGGAACTGGACAAAGCCGGCGCAAAGCGCGTGCTCTCCGCCGCCCCGGCGCCCGTGGGCGTGGGACTCGGCGTGTGCAACCGCCTGTACCGGGCGGCGGGCTTTACGTTTGCCGAGCCCATCAGACGCGGAAAGATCCTCGGCGTGTGCGGCGGGACCGGCTCCGGGAAAAGCGTCGTCAGCCGGTTTTTGGAACAGGAAGGCGCCGTGATCGTGGACGCGGACAAGATCGCAAGAGAGATCGTAGCCCCCGGAAGCCCGGCGCTCACTTCCCTTTCGGACGCCTTCGGCGCGGATATCATCGCACCGGACGGGACGCTGGATCGCCCGCTGCTTGCAAAACGCGCGTTCTCGACCGAGGACGGCGCAAAAAAGCTGTCCGCCATTACCCACCCCGCCATTGTAGACCGGACCGTCGAACGGGCGCTTTCCATCGTAAAAACCGGAAAAACCGCCGTCGTCGACGCGCCCCTGCTTTACACCGCGAACCTCGATCTGATTTGCGACAAGGTCGTCAAGGTCACCGCCCCGCCGGAAGTCCGGCTGCAGCGCGTTATGGCGCGCGACCGCGTGGACGAAGAAACGGCGAAGGCCCGCATGGCGGCGCAGACGGAGGAAGACCGCCTGTCGGACAAGGCGGACGTGATTTTTGTCAACGACGCGGACCTTGACGCCCTGCGGGAAAAGGCGGCGGCGCTGCTGAAAGAAGAAAGTCCATCATATATATTGTAAAGGAGAAAGACCTATGGCAGAAGAAAACAGCAGAATCAAAGAACTCAAGGAAAAACTTGTCTACGAACCGAAGCACGCTTCCTACAAAATGGACGCGGAGACGGTCGAGGCGGCGGACTCCTTCTGCGAGGGCTACATGAGTTTCCTCGACGAAGCCAAGACCGAGCGCGAGGCCGTAACGAAGGCCATTGAACTTGCCCGCTCCAACGGCTTCCGCGAGTACGTCTGGGGCAAGTACTATGGCCCCGGCGAAAAGATCTATTACAACAACCGCGGCAAGGCCGTGGTGCTGGCGGTCGTGGGTGAAATGGGCCTGTCGGACGGCGCAAGGATCGTCGCGGCGCACATCGACTCCCCCCGCCTCGACTTAAAGCCCAATCCCCTGTACGAAAAGGACGAGATCGCCTGCTTCAAGACCCACTACTACGGCGGCATCAAAAAGTACCAGTGGACCGCCATCCCGCTGGCTTTGCACGGCGTCGTGGTGAGAGCCGACGGCGAGACCGTGCGCGTGAACGTCGGCGAGGACGAGGGCGACCCCAAATTTGTCATCACGGACCTTTTGCCCCACCTTGCCGGCGAGCAGATGGCAAAGACGCTGGCTTCCGGCGTCGCGGGCGAGGACCTGAACGTCCTGGTCGGCTCCCGCCCCTTCGAGCAGACCGAGGACGCCGAGAGCGTCAAGCTCAACATCCTCCATATCCTCTATGAAAAGTACGGCATGACCGAGGCGGATTTCCTGTCCGCGGAACTGGAGATCGTGCCCGCGTTCAAGGCCGCCGACATCGGCTTTGACCGCTCCATGATCGGCGCCTACGGCCACGACGACCGCGTGTGCTCCTACCCCGCCCTGATGGGCGTGCTGGACGTCGAGAACCCGGCCCACACCACGGTCTGCGTGCTGACCGACAAGGAGGAGATCGGCTCCGAGGGCAACACCGGCCTCAATTCCGAATACATGACCTATTTTATCAAGGCGCTGGCAAAAAGCGAGGGCCTGGACGGCGAGGAGGTCCTGTCGAAATCCGAATGCCTGTCCGCGGACGTCAACGCCGCCTACGACCCCGATTACGCCTCCCAGTACGAGCGCCGGAATGCCAGTTTCATCAACAAGGGCGTCGTCATCACCAAATACACCGGCTCCCGCGGCAAGGGCGCGTCCAACGACGCCTCCGCCGAATTCATGGGCAAGGTGCGCCGGATGCTTGACAACGCCGGCATCTGCTGGCAGATCGGCGAACTCGGCAGAGTGGACGCCGGCGGCGGCGGAACCGTCGCAAAGTACGTCGCCTCCCACAACATCGACGTCGTCGACATGGGCGTGCCGGTGCTGTCCATGCACGCGCCGTATGAGGTCGTGTCCAAACTCGACGTGTACGCCACCTATCAGGCCTGCGTCGAGTTCTACCGCTCCTGATGCGGTACGTCGTCGACCCCCGGGCGCTTACGGGCGTGTTCGTCCTGCCGACGGCAGTTGCCGACCGGTGGCTGAAACTCGCGTCCGGTGATTTTATCAAGGTTTTATTGGCGCTCTGCCGCAGGCTGGACGCGCCGCAGTCGCAGGAGGATCTGTCCGCCGTCACGGGGCTTGCCCCCGCGACGGTCTTGGAGGCCCTGTCCTTTTGGGAGGACAAGGGGCTGCTGACGGCTGAAGAAAACCTCCCCGCTCCCGCCGTCCCTCCCGCAGCGGACGCCCCCGCCGCCGCGCCGGAACCGGAAAAGCCCGCCAGGGTCGCGGTAATGGAAAAGCCGAACCTGCCGAGTTACGACATGATCTGCAAGCGGACGGCGGAAAGCGAAACGGTGCGCGTGCTGTTTTCGGAGGCGCAGGGAAAACTCGGGCGCACGATCGGCCCGGCGGACCAGTCGCGGCTTTTGCTGCTGCTTGACTACTACGGCCTGCCGGTGGAGGTGATCCTGACGATCTGCGAATACGCGCACAGCCACGGCAAGACCATTTCGCAGATCTATTCCATGGGCATCGACTGGGCAAAGCGCGAGATCGACACCATTGAAGCCGCGGATGAGGAATGCAAGCGCCTGGAAAGCGTCGGCACAATGTGGTTCGCCTTTGCCGAAAAGACCGGCATCCGGCTGCCGAAACTCTCGTCCTCCCAGCAAAAATATTTTGAGACGTGGAAAACCGAGTGGCGGTTTTCGGACGAGATGATCCGGCTGGCCTTTGACGAAATGCGGGCGAACACGGATTCCGTCAGTTTTCCGTACATGAACAAGGTCCTGTCCAACTGGAAAAAGGACGGGCTCGACACCCCCGAAAAAGTCGCGGCGCAAGAAAAAGAGCGGGCGCTGGAAAAGGAGCGGCAGGCGGCCGAGAAAAAATCCCCCTACCGGGAGAAAAAGGAGCCGCTTTCCCGCCCCGAGACGTCCTACGATATTGAAGAAGCCCAGCGGCGCATGGAAACCACCGTGCCGAAACTCAAGAAAAAGGAGGCTCGAAAATGATCTACTCCCCCGAACTGTTTCAGGAAGCCCAGGAGATCATAGACGCCCGCCGGCTGGACGCCGAAGCGGCGAGAAGCGCCCGGGACCGCGCCTTTGACGCCGAGGAGCCGCAGTATCACGTCTGGAAGCAGCGCCGCGCCGAAGCCGCCATGAACGTGGGCAAGGCGCTGGGCATGCCGACGCGCGAGGAGGCCGTCGCCTATCTCGAACGCCTGCGGGACGACAACCTGAAGGCGCAGGCGGAGATCCGGGCGCTGCTGCAAAAGCACGGCCTGCCGGAGGACCATCTCGAAGTACATTATACCTGCCCGAAGTGCGGGGACGTCGGCAGCGTCGGGACCAGCGTTTGCGACTGCAAGATCGCGGTGCTCCGGGATCTTGCCTTCCGCGAGGCCGCCAAAAAAAGCCCGCTGCGCTTTTCGACCTTTGAGGACTTTGACCTGAAATACTACTCTGACGAGTATCTGGAAAAATACGGCTGCTCGCCGCGTTCGCGAATGGCGGAGATCCTGTCCCTGTGCAGACAGTACGCCGACAATTTTGACGAGCGCTCCGAAAACCTGTTTATGACCGGAAACACGGGCCTCGGCAAGACGCACCTGTCGCTTGCGATCGCGGGCGAAGTCATCCGCAAGGGTTACGACGTGATCTATAACTCCGCGCAGAACCTGTTCAGCGAACTGCAGAAGGAATACTTCGGCAAGCCCGAAACGCGCGGCCAGTACGAAAGCCTTGTGCTCGAGTGCGACCTTTTGATCATCGACGACCTCGGCGTGGAGTTTTCGACCCAGTTCACCCGCGCGGAACTCTACAACATCCTCAACACGCGCCTGAATACCCATCTGCCTACGATCATCAGCACAAACCTGACGATGAAGGAGATCGAAGACCAGTATTCCATGCGCATTTCTTCGCGCCTGATCGGGGACTTTTTGTGCCTGAATTTTATCGGCGGCGACGTGCGGCAGGAAAAACTGCGGCGCGGCTGACCGAACTTACAGAAAGAAGAGACGTCCTATGAAAAAACCAATCTGTCTGATCCTTACGGCCCTTATGGCTTTTGTTCTGCTCTTTTCGGCGTGCGCCGGGACGGAACGGGAGACCGGGACCGACCCCGCGGACGAGAGCATGACGGAAGAGACGACAAGCGCCGAGCCCGACCCCACCTATCCGTCCGTTGACGTTGCCCAAATGCCGAACCCCATGGCGCCCGCCGACTCCCCTGCCGCGTTTGCGGAACTCGGGATCGCCATCGACGCGCCGGACGGCGCCGAAAACACGTCCTATTACGTCATCAGCGGCCAGATCGCCGAGGTCAACTTCCTGCTTGACGGCAAGGGCTACTGCCTGCGCGCCTCCAAAGTCGACGGCGACATCGCGGGGCTTTACGGCGAGGAGAAAGCCGAAACGCTTTCGGACGGCGCGGTGCTGACCGTGATCAGCGCCGGCGAAGCCGAATGGCTGCGCCTGACCTGGGACAAGGACGACGTCCACTACGCGCTGACAAACACCGACGGAGCCGGACGCGACGCGCTGCTGGCCGTATACGACGCCGTGAAATAACAGAGAACAAACGAAAAAGACCCCCTTCCGAAAAACCGGAAGCAGGGGCCTTTTTTTATGCCAGACGGAACGGCTGCCCCGCCGGAACTCTCTTTATTTCTTGGGGAAGATCTTTTCGATCCCGCCCATGTAAGGACGCAGCGCAGCGGGGATATTGACCGAGCCGTCGGCGTTGAGGTTGTTTTCGAGGAAGGCGATCAGCATACGCGGCGGGGCGACGACGGTATTGTTGAGCGTGTGGGCAAGATACTTGCCGGATTCGCCGTTCACGCGAATCTTCAGGCGTCTGGCCTGCGCGTCGCCGAGGTTCGAGCAGGAGCCGACCTCGAAATACTTTTTCTGTCTGGGGCTCCATGCCTCTACGTCGCAGGACTTGACCTTGAGGTCGGCAAGGTCTCCGGAGCAGCATTCGAGGGTGCGCACCGGAATGTCGAGCGAGCGGAACAGGTCGACGGTGTTCTGCCAGAGTTTGTCGTACCACATTTTGCTGTCCTCGGGCTTGCAGACGACGATCATCTCCTGCTTTTCAAACTGATGGATGCGGTAGACGCCGCGCTCCTCAATGCCGTGGGCGCCTTTTTCCTTGCGGAAGCAGGGAGAATAGGAGGTCAGCGTATAGGGCAGGTCCTTTTCGTCAAGGATCTGGTCGATGAACTTGCCGATCATGGAGTGCTCGGAGGTGCCGATCAGGTACAGGTCCTC
>CAMVBD010000085.1 GCA_947165615.1 uncultured Clostridia bacterium
TCACAATGCGAGGCGTCCTGTTCGACGGAAACAACTCCGGCGGCAGCGGCGGCGCGTTTTACTCGAACTCGGACGACGGCGCATGGTTCTTCGGATGCACGTTCCAAAGAAACAACGCCGGGGGTCAGGGCGGCGCGATCTTCGTTGACAACGACAATATATATATGGAAGACTGCACCGTCGTTTCCAACAACTCGGGCGACGAGGGCGGCGGAGCGTATCTTGCAAGCCCGTCTACGGTCGGCTTTGCGGGTACGGTAGTTATCCGCGGCAACGACGGCGCGGGATCCTTCGACAACCTCGTGCTCGGCAGCAACACGTATTTTTACGACCACGGCCTTGAGCTCGGATCGGAAATACGACTGCGCGGCGACACCGACGGCAGCGTAAAGCTCGGCGGAAGCTTGATGAGCGAATATCAGCTGAATCAGTATTTCCGCGCCGACTACGGCAGGCTGGAGCTTACCGACACTCAAACGGTCAATACCGAGCTTCGCGCGTCGGTATTCTCCGAAGGAAAAACGGTGCTTATCATCGGCGCCGCGATCCTGATCGCCGCTATTGCGGGCGGCTCTATCTACTACTTCAAGAAGCGTAAAGGAGGCGCAAAGTAAAATGATCAAACGTTTTTGCAAACTGATCGCTTTTCTTATGACGCTGTGTATGCTGGTGACATATCCGGCGATACAACCCGTATTCGCCGAGGTCGGACAGGACATACAGTTATCGAAGCAGTATCTTAAAGAAGTCAAGATGTTCTACGGCGTGAACGAGGCGAACGCGCGCGCCGCTTGCGAGGGAGAAGGATTTATTTTCTGCCCCACCAACCTGAACGCAGGCGGTCCGAACTCCATTACGGTCGATCCGGCGTCCTTCTTCCCGGACTCTCCCATGGGTATTTATATGGGCTATAAGACCACGGAGAACCCGAAAAACGCCATCACCGACCTGACTCTTCTGGATATGAAATACACCCATTTCGAAGAGATCGACTACGAAAAGTATCTGAACGATCACGTTCAGGATTTCAGGAACGAGGCGGGGCAGATGATGAGCCTCGTGCGCGAGCTTGCCAGAAAAGTCGAAGCGGGCAGCCCGAACGCGATCATGGCTTACGATCTGCTCAACCTGTTCTACGTGGACGATACGAAACCCCACGACGCGCTCGAAAATCAGTTGGGATATTACCTTATACACGAGACGGATATCACCTTCTTTGAAAAATTCCTCCAGCGCGGCAACGCGACTATACTCAACAAGATAATCGACCTTCTCTGCACCGCCACCTCCGACTATAAGGAAGACGGCACGACGTGGGTCGACCGCGCAAAGACCAGCGAGGTATTAAGCGAATACCGGAACGGCACGTCGGAAACGAAGAATATGTACGACGCCAACTGCCAGGATTCCGCGGAGAAGCTCGTCAGATCCATAAAGGAATTCCGCAAAACGTATCTGGAAGCGAAATACCGCCTGGATACGTACGGCGAGACGCTCGGTTATTCGGAGCTTGCAGGAGCGACCGATGAAAACGCGATGGAGAAGCTTGACGATGCCGGACCGGATTGCCGGTTCCCGGAATTCAACGAGGCGCTGACGATCTACGCGCTCCTCGACGCAATCGATTATCAGCAAAAAGGCGAGGTCATCGTCAATAACGCCGACCTTCTGTATGATAACGAGACGACGGGAAATGAAAACTCCGAAACTGAGGAAAACACGGAAGGCACCGCGGGTCCCGAGGCTGAAAAACCGACGGAGACCTATAACAAGAGCCTTACGCTTGCGCAGTATATCATGGACCTCGCTGCCGACGAAACGCTGGAGGATCATCTCTCCTCCGTTTATCCCATCGTTTACGCTCTTTCGCCGGCGCAGCGTTCCGCGCTTTCACTATGCGGCTTCGGCACACTTGTCAAAGGGCTGTTTCAGGCGAACGATTACCTCACGCAGCGCGAAAAGGCTATCAAAGAGGCGATGAACAAGCTGAAGGACAGCGGTTATTCCGACGGCAGACTGTATATCTGGGAAGGGCTCGACACTTCGCTTTACAGCAAGAAGGTCGTGCAGACCGACGCCTCCAAAGAGGCGGCTGCCGCCGGCCTCGATCTGCAGGCTTCCCAGAACGAAGCCGAAAAAAAGGCGCACAGCAATCTCAACCAGGCTCTTATAGCCATCGACGTCTGTACGCTCGGTATCGGCGGAATCGTTATGGTGGTCAGCGCGTTTGTCGGCTCTTCTCTGTGGAGCGTCGGCATGAGCTACATCACCCAAGCCGGCACCTATCTCATTACTGAATTGGCGTCGTTTTTCGCCGACTACATTCTGGGCGCGTTCCTGTGCGCATTGCAGGTGCTGAACATCATCGCCATCGTCGTGGGTCTCGTCATGCTGATCTATTCCATCCTTCAATGGACCGGAGTGTTCGATCTGCCTGACCCGATCAACTACGACGAAATTCCCGACGTGGTTCTTGACGCGCGAATGAAATCGACCGGCGCATATCAGGTGCGCTACGAAACGGTCACGAGCAACGCGTACGAAGGCTCGTTCAACAATGAAGACCGCCCGTTGGGCTTGGCTTTTCACGACGAGTATCTGTCCTCCGCTCACGCGGAGCTGACCGCTTACCAGGGCGTTTACGACCGGTGGCTTGCGCTGTATTACAGCAAAGCGCCGGAGGCGGGCGAACCGATCGAGATCATCCCCGGAAAAGAGCCCTTCGTGACGGGCGGGCAATATATAGCTCCGGAAGGATATCAGCCTCTCAAGCTGATCACCGGCGCCGCCGCCATCGACGTCAACGATATCGCGGTCGTCGGGACAACGGGATCGCCGCTTTACGTCTTCTTCCCGGGGAAAGATACCGGCAAGATCACCGGCAAGACCGTCGGAGACGACGGAACGTATATCACGAACGTCAGACTCGTTCATCATGAAGTACAGAACGACGCTATAAACATTCTTAAAAAAGCAAAGTTCGAGCCGATCGAGATCAACCTTACTCCCTACGACGGCTTCACGTATATCGGCTATCAGCTGGGCCCCGCGAATGTCGCTCTGAGGGATATCCGCGTCGCGACCAACAGTGCGGGAACGATCATGTACGGCGATGCAAAATACGGCAAACGCGGCGGCGACAGTACGGAATATACGCCGGACGGTCTCGCGATCTACGCGACCACCGACCCGTGCGCCGGCTCGCCGATAGTGAGTCTCTCGGTCCAGTACGAACGCCTTGCGCCCGGCAACGGGCTCGAACCCGTGTGCCTGTTCAGCGGCGGCAACGCCGTGGACTTCGGCCACAAGTGGAAAGATAACTATTCCCACACCGGCAAGGACGACGATTTCAATTTCCTTGCCGGCATGGGCAGAAACTATTACGCACGTGAATTCATGGAGGAAGAAGATCCTTCAAACGGAGTTTATCTCTACTTCGAGCCGAAGGAGCAGTTCCACGCAAAGGACGATGAAGGAAATCCCAATCAGCGATATATTTCGGGATTCTCCTACTTCCTCGCCGCAAACAACGAGTCGGACGACACCCGTTTCGGCAGCAACTATGAATTCATGCAGACCTTCGCCCGTGAAAACGGGTTTGAACTGCTTCAGGAAAACGGCGCGCCTTTCCGCGTGATGTCGGATGAGGCCGGCGAAATGACGTTGGCGACGATGTGGCGCGACGTCGGCGGTTACCCGGCGGACACCTACAACTTCGACCAGATACACACGCTCCACAGCGTCAGCGGGATCACCGATAAAAGCCAGAAGTACTTCGCCTCCCTCGTGGTAGCGGGCAGCGACGGAGGTCTGACACATGACGCCGCATTCTATTTCTACGGGACGCTCGGAGGTGTTTGCTCCTATCTTACCCGTGAAGAAAACGAAAATATGATCTACCATACCGCGATGTACTTCGGCGTATCGTACACCTACAATCCCTACCGTGCGATCACCGGCGTCGCCGGGCTGATCACTCCCTATACCGAAAGCTCATCGCAGATCAAAAACACCGGTATGACCACACCGGCGGGATCGTTTTTGGCGTGCAACGTCAGCATCCAGGGCAGCCCGATCATGTCGGCGGGCATCACCGCCGGTTACTTCAACCCGCAGTCGATGTCGCTCCCGCTCTATACCAATTACGAAGCAAAACAGAGATCCGATCTCGACTGGATCACCAATAAAGAGACCGAGATTCTTTCGAGGTATCTTTTGACCTCCGGGCCGCGCGCAGGGATTCCCGCGCTCAAAGAAGGGGATATCGTCTTCAGAATGGGAGAAAATCCCGGGCAGGTATCCGGATACGTTCCGCTTACCGACCTGCGCAAGCCGGGCGACTACGAGCACCCGATGAACCTCGCGCTCGATACCACGAACAAGGGCTCGAAATATCTGTACCTTTATCTGAAACAGTTCACGGGCGAGAACAAGACCGACGTGGATGAGGTGAGGGACAGTGAAGGAAAGGTCACAACCGAAGAGGTGACAAAGGCGGTCAACCACGGATACACCGCAAAGAAATACGTCGTCGCGGTGGTCTGCGGCGTCGGAAGTAATCCCGAAACGGCGATCAAAAACCTTTACGAGAACGCCGCAAGCGCGTGGCAGAAGGCCTCTCTTGAGAACGCCGATATCGACCGCCGTCCGCTGTTTACACAGCTCGACGAGATCATCCCGGTGGATCTCTCCTCCGAGCATCCCTGGTATGAGCTTCATGCGAACGATACGAGCGTAAGCAGTCTTAAAAACGGCGTTTGGGTGCGCGGCAACGAAGCGGCGTACTACCGTTGGGACGGACACAAAAACGTGAAAGACAAGTCGATCGACGAATACGAAAAGGATCAGAAATGCGCGTACATCGGCGTCATCAGAAGTTCAGACGCATCCAAAGCGGTTTACGGGCTTGTGAAGTATTACACCGACGCCGCCGCAGCGTCCGGAACGCTGGAAACGGGCAGCACCAAATGCAATTGCGCGGGCGGCCCGATCCAGTCTCCCGAGGGCAAGTATTATCTCTATTATTCCACAAACACCGGAACGGGAGCATACTCGGCGCCCGTCACGGGGATCCATATCAGCAAAGACATATTCATAAACGGATACAACACGTCGTTCACCGTGTCCGAATCGGACAGAAAGAACAGCCAGCTTCCGGAGTACGGTCAGCTCCGTATGCGCACGGATGAACACTTGTATATCCATCTCGGCTACGACCGCGCGGAGCTTCCGTATTACGAGGCGCTCTATATCGGCGTCGGCAACACGAAGGAAGAGGCGTTCGTCGATATGATCGGCACCACGAACGCCTATGCGGCGGTCGACGTCAACTGCAACTACAATTCCTTCTCGAATCAATGGATCGCCATCGGATACCGGCGCACCAGCGTCGCTGCCAACGCAATACGCGACGTGTTCCTGTATTACGGAGACGATCCCGCCGACAGCATACGCATCGACGGCGGATATATGAAAATGCAGGAAAGAAAATACGGAAAGTGGGAGACGAAATTCTATCCGTATGAGGACGCCAAGGGCACCGGCGTTCTTTACAGGCTTGTCAAGCACAACCTGAAATTCGGCGCGGAGACCGTACCGCTCACTCAGGGCAACGGCACAACGGGGCTCTACCTCGATTACACCACTGCTGAATTCTACAGAGATAAGACTGTTGAATCGGAGGTCGCCCCGATCACGAATCTCGTTTTCAGCTACGGCGATATTTCCCCGAGATACGCGACGACGGAAAATCTCGCAGCCGCCTTTGAAAAATCCTATTACTCCACGTCGGTGTTCAAGGCTTCCAATTATTCAAATCCCATTTGGGAATGCGTAATGGGCGTGACCGGTTCCCCCGCGAACTGGAAGCTGACAGGCGAGGGCGCTGAACGCTATTCGTTCAACAAGGGCGCCGTTCCCGGTATGAACGGCAACAGATGGGAAGGCTCCGACAATCGCGTTTACGCGTACGTTGACCGCGCCATGAACGGTCGGAAATACACGGTCCGCGATAATTGCAAACTGCCGGAGTTCGGTTATTACAGTTCTGAAAGCACGTTCGGTATAGCCAAGCAGGCAGGTTGAACAACTTATGAAAAATCAATTAGATTACAAGACAAATAAGGAGTAAAGTCAAATGAAAAGATCTGTTTTCACAAAGCTTTTGTCTTGTTTACTGGCGATTCTGATGATCGTCCCCGCCGCCGCGACGGTTTACGCCGCGGAGGCGAGCGGCGGCAAATACATCAAGGACGTATTCATCGCCTACGGCGAGGATAAGGCGAAGGCGGAAGAATGGCTTCGCCAGAACGGCTGGGAGCCGAAGTTCGACCTGAACGACGGCAAGACCTCCGAAGCGGCCGGATTCCATACGGCCGTGGCGGTGCTCGGCATAAAGCGCACCAACGACCCGAAGGAAGCCATAACCGATATGGCGACGATGAATATGAAAGGCGGCTACAGCTTTGACGATTACGAAGGTC
>CAMVBD010000086.1 GCA_947165615.1 uncultured Clostridia bacterium
TTCGTGCAGTACAAGTGAAAAACGGCAGTTTTTTCAAAAAAATAGCGATTCTTCCAAAAAGTTTTCCGCAGCATTTGACAACTTGCGTGAAATCCTATAAAATAGAAAAGATGAGCAGACCGGACGGTCGCGGGCACGGCATGCCGTGCGTGAGGAAAGTCCGGGCTCCGCAGAGCAGGATAACGGCTAACGGCCGCCGAGGGTGACCTTAAGGGAAAGTGCAACAGAGAGATACCGCCGGCAAATTGCCGGTAAGGGTGGAAAGGCGAGGTAAGAGCTCACCGGCAGAACGGAGACGTCTCTGCCCTGTAAACCCTATCCGGAGCAACACCGACCGAAGTGGCTTGCTCGGCCTATACTTCAACGGGTGGCTGGAGCAAGGGAGCAATCTCTTGTCGAGATAGATGACCGCCTTCAAAGACAGAACCCGGCTTACAGTTCCGCTCGCACCCTGAAGACGACGCCTCATATACTGATATGAGGTGTTTTTTTATGATCCGCTCGTTTCTCTGCGCCGTTTGTCTGCTGTCTGCCCTCTACGGGCTTATTTCCGCCTTGCGGCGCGCCGTCTGCTTCTTTTTGGGCAGGGGGCTGCCGCTTATCAGGGTGCTGGACCTGACTCGGGACGGAGACCCGGCGCTGACCCTGTCGGCTCTTGCGGCTTACGACGCCGTAAAAGGGGAGCGTCCCCCGAAAACGCTGGTCGTGCGCCGGAAGGAGGACCTTGCGCCTCTTTGCAAAAGCGGGGATGGAACGGAACCCGCGACTGTCCCGGAAATGGGACGGGGCGACCTGTATACTGTAAAATCGGATACGGCGGCGTCCGCCGGAAAGGAGTCCGAAGATGTTAAAACTGTTGCTCGGAACGGATCTGACCGCGAAGCGCTTATTCGTGGACGAGACCGTCATGCGCGAACTGGACGCAGGTAAAAAGGTCCGGCTGGTGGTCCCGGAACAGGAAAATTTCAACCGTGACCGCAGACTGATGGAAGTCTACGGCGAAAAAAAGGCAAACCTCTGCCGAACGACCTCGTTTACCCATTTTACGGGGGAGTTTTTGGAGGAAAAGGGGATTCCGGTGCGTCCCAAAACCGACCGCGCGGGGCAGGCGCTGTTTATGAGTCTGGCGCTGTCCGCCTGCAAGGACGACCTCCGGTATTTCGCCCGCTATGACCGGCGCCCCGCGTCGCTGGAGCTCTTGACGGCGTTTTACCGGGAGATGAAATACGCAGGGCTCGGCCCCGACGCGCTGCAAAAAACCGGCGAGGTGCTTTCGGGCTCCCTGCAGGCCAAAACGCGGGAACTTTACACGGTTTTTTCGGCTTACGAGGGCCTTGTGACCGCGCGTTTTTCCGACGAAAACGACGACCTGATGACGGCCGCCGACCTTCTGCTGTCCTCGGACGACCTTCGGGAAACTACCTTTTATTTTGACGATTTCAGGGGCTTTACCGCGCCGCAGATGGCGTTTTTGTCCGCGCTCATGCGCGTTTCGGCAGGCGTCGTCGTCAGCCTGCCCACCGGCGCCGCTTCAGATCCCACGGCGACGCACTTTGCCCACGCCTTAAAAAACCGCGCGGAACTGGTCGACGCGGCGCGCGCCGCCGGTATCCCCGTATTTGAAGAGACTGTCCCCGTGCGCGCCGGCGGGGGGCTTGCCGTTTTACGGCGCGACCTGTTTAACGAAGCGGCGCCCGGCGAGGAGCCGACGCCCGCCGATATTACGATCCTCAAAACGGCCGACCGGTACGAGGAGTGCGATCTGATCGCCGCCGCCTGCAACGAGCTGCTGACCTCGAACGCCTGCCGCGCCAGAGACGTCGCGGTGCTGTACCGGGACGAAAGCCTGACGCCGGTGCTTTTGTCCGCCATGAAAAAATACGGCGTCCCGGCCTACGCCGACCGCCGCCGCGCCATGATCACCTATCCGCTGGTGAGAATGCTGTTGTCCGCCGTGACCCTTGCCGCCGACGGCTTTGACACCGAAACGCTGTTTTCCTATCTCAAAACGGACGTCGCGGGGGTTACGATGGAAGAGACCGCCGCCCTCGAAAACTACGTCTACCGCTGGCAGATTACGGGCAAGGGCTGGGAGACCCCCTTTACCGCGTCCCCCTCGGGCTTCGGCGCGGCATTAAGCGACGAGGACGAGGCGGTTTTGTCCGAACTCAACGCTATCCGCGAGCGGGTCGTCGCGCCGCTGAAAAAACTGCGCCGCCGCCTTCACGCGGGCACGGGAAAGACCGACGCCGAGGCCGTTTTTCTGTTCCTAAAGGAGACGAAGGCGGACGAGCATTTTCTGGCAGCCGCCGAAAGGCTTGCCGAGAGCGGAGAGGAGAGCGAAGCCCTTGCCTACGCCGGGGTCTGGGACCGGTGCATGGACGCCCTCGACACGCTTTCGGGCGCCGTGGGCGATGAAAGCCTCCTGCCCGGACGTTTCCGCGATCTGCTGGAGGTCCTGTTCGGCGTGGATTCCGTCGGCAGCGTGCCGCCGGGGATCGACCGGGTCCAGTGCGGGGACGTGGGACGCGCGCGCCCGCTTTCGCCCCGGTTTTTGTTCCTTCCCGGCTTTACGGAGGGGACGTATCCGCGCGTTTCAGGCGGAAACCTGCTGTCCTCCAAAGAACTGCGCACGCTCTCGGACGCCGAATTCGATCTGCGCCGCCGTCCCGAGGACGTGTACGAGGAAGAAAAACTCATCGCTTTTACGGCGCTGACCGACGCCGAGGAAAAACTCTGGATCGGCCTTCCCGCCGGCACCGTGACCGGCGACCCCCTGCCGCCGTCCGGCTTTTTGGCGGATATCGAGGCGCTGTTTACGTCTCTGAACGAGGTGCGCGCCGCCGATCTGCCGGAGGCAAAACGCGCCCTGACGCCCGACGCCGCCTTTGAGCGGCTGGCGGGGCTGACCGGCGACCCCGGGGCGGACAAGGCCGTCCTCAAGGCCGCCGTCTCGTTGGAGGAAGAAAAAGAACGCGCGCTCAAAAGCGCCGAGCGCGGCGTTGACGGCGTCTTCCGGGACCCCGCCGCCGCGAAAGACCTGTTTGGAAATACGCTTTACATGTCCGCATCCAAGGCCGAGGGGTATCACAACTGTCCCTTTGCGTTTTTGTGCCGCTACGGCCTCGGCGCCGACAAGATCGAGGTCGCCCGCATCGACGCCCGCATAAACGGCCTTGTCGTGCATGAGGCGCTCGAAAAGATCCTTGCCTCCCACAGGGGCGAAAGCCTGACGCAAATCCCGCCCGCGCAGCTAAAGGCTGAGGTCGACGCGGCAGTCTCCGCCTACATCGAACAAAACCTTTCCGGAAAGGACAATCTTTCCCCGGCGGTGCTGCGCTCGCTTGATCGCGTGCGGGACGATATTTTCGGCATTTTGTCCGTCATCCGCAGCGAGGCGGGCGTTACCGATTTTCGGATGCGCGATATGGAACTGAAGATCGGCGACCCCGAATACGGCGTTCCGGCCTACGTCCTGCCGCTGGCGGACGGCGCAAAAATCGTGCTGACCGGAAGCGTGGACCGCGTTGATGTTATGGACAAGGACGGCAAAACCTATCTGCGCGTCGTCGACTACAAGACCGGCGGCAAGGAATTCCGTCTGTCGGACGTCTTTGAGGGCGTCAATATGCAAATGCTGCTGTATCTATTCGCCCTGTGCAAAAACGGAAAAGCGCGCTACGGCGACGCGCTTCCCGCCGGCATCCTCTACGTCCCGGCAAAAACCGCCGGCGAGACCGTCGGACGGCGCGCCGACGCCGGACAGATCGCGGACCTGCGCTTAAAAAACGGGCGAATGAACGGCATGCTCCTGTCCGACCCCGACGTCATCCGAGGCATGGAGCGGGACGCGGCGGGCGTTTACGTCAACGCCGGCATCAATGAGGACGGCAGCCTGAATGGGAACCTGCTCTCCGCCGCCGATTTTGAGCGCCTGAACCGCTATACGGACGAAAAACTGCGCGACACCGGCGACGCGATCCGCAAGGGAGCGTTCCCGGTCAGTCCCCTCGACAACGGCAAGCACCTTGCCTGCGACTACTGTCCCTACAAGGTCGTGTGCCTCAGAGAGGACGACGGACCCTACCGGAAGATCCGGACCATGAAACACGACGACGCGGTCGAATTATTAAGGGAGGAGGCGAAGGAGCATGCCGACGCGTAACTGGACCCCCGATCAGAAAAACGCCATCGAGGCGAGAAGCGGCTCGCTGCTTGTCTCCGCCGCCGCGGGCTCCGGCAAAACCAGCGTCCTTGTGGAGCGCATCGTCCGGCGTATGCTGGACGAGACCGACCCCTGCCCGCCCGACGCCCTTCTTGTCGTCACGTTTACCGCCGCCGCGGCGGGCGAAATGCGGCAGCGCATCCTCTCCCGCCTCAAAAAACTGTCCCGCGAGCCCGAAATGCGCGACGCCGTGCGCCGGCTGATCCCGCGCCTTGGGGAAATGACCGTTTCCACCATGGACTCCTTCTGCATGGACCTTGTTCGGCACGAGCACGCCGCCGCCGGGCTCGATCCCGATTTTGGCATTATGGACGACGGGGAGGAAAAGGCGCTCAAGCACGCCGTCGCCATGGCTGTCATCGAGGACGCCTACGTTTCCGGCGACCCCGGTTTTCTGACGCTGGCAAGGCTATTTACCAAGGGGCGCGACGACGCCGAGCTTGTCGGCGGCATTCTCTATCTCTCGGACTTTTCCATGAGCGAGCCGGACCCCGCCGCCTGGCTCAGACGTGTCGCGGACGAATACGTCTCCCGTCCGGCGGGGGAGAGCGTCTGGGGAAAAGAACTTCTCGGACGGATCGCGGACGGCGCTCAGTACTGCCTGCGTCTGTCCGAGGGCGCGAAGGCGGACATTGCGGGCGAAGACAAGTTGGAAGAAAAATTCGGCGGCCTCTTTATTCTCATCTCCGACCGGGCAAAGGACCTGCGCGCCGCCGCGAAAACCGGGGACTGGGACGAAACGCTGTCCCGGCTCGACGCTCTGAACGCCGCCGCCCGCGCCCGCTTTGACGCGCCGAAGGGCTATAAGGACCATCCGCAGAAGGTGGCGGCAGGGGAGAAAAAGAGCCGGATCAAAAGCGTCCTCGAGGGTCTTTTGGATCTTGCGCCCGCGACCGAGGCCGAGCACGCCGAGGACATCGCGGCGCTTTCACCCGCCGCAAACGCTCTGATTGCAGCCGTTCTCGCGTTCAACGACCGGCTGCTGGAGGAAAAGAAGCGCCTGGGTCGCTTCTCCTTTGCGGATATCGAACATTTTACGGCGAACCTCCTGTGTGACGCCGCCGCTCCCGACCAAAAAACGGACCTTGCCCGCGAGCTGTCGGCGGGGTACCGCGAGATCCTCATCGACGAGTACCAGGACACCAACCGCCTGCAGGACGCCATCTTCTCCGCCCTGTCAAAAAACGGGGAAAACCTCTTTACCGTCGGCGACGTCAAGCAAAGCATCTACCGCTTCCGGCTTGCAAGCCCCGAGATCTTTCTGGAACGAGCCGAAGCCTATCCGCTTTATTCTGAGCATCCGGACGAAAAGCGGGCTAAAATTTTGCTCGACGCCAATTTCCGCAGCCGAAAGGGCGTTACAAACGCGGTAAACCGGGTCTTTCGGTCCATCATGAGCAAAACGGTCGGCGAAATGGACTACACCGAGGAGCAGTGGCTGCGCCCCGCCGCCGACTATCCGGAGCGGGACGCGCCCGACGTCTCCTTCTATATGGTGGACCGGGACAAAGCCGTCTCCGCCGCCGAAGCCGAGGCCGCTTTTGCCGCCGCATACATCGAGCAAAAGGTCAGGGAGGGCTTTCCGGTCGGGCGTCCGGGCGAAGAACGTCCCGCCGCGTACGGGGATTTCTGCATTCTTCTGCGCTCGGCAAAAACCACCGCCCCGGCGTTTGCCGAGGCCCTGCGCTCGCGCGGCATCCCGGTCACGCTCGACTCCAAGGACGGCTTTTTTGAGACCGCCGAGATCCGTATGGCCGTGTCACTCCTGCGGGCGGTCGACAATCCTTTGCGGGACCTCGACCTTCTGGCGTACATGCTCTCGCCCGTCGGCGGCTTTACGCCGGAAGAGGCCGCCGTCATCCGCGCCGGGGCCGCGGACGAACAAAACCGAAAAAAACGCGTGCCGCTCTGGTCCGCTCTGACGCTTGCCGCCGGGCGGGGAGACGCCAAGGCCGCCGCTTTTACGGCGACGCTGATGCACTACCGGCATGCTGCCGCCGCCGCAACCGCCGCCGAGGTCGTCGGACGCGTTTATGACGAGACCACGCTCCTGCCCGCTGCCGCCGCCATGTCGGAGGGGTATCTCCGGGTCGGGAACCTGCGCGTTTTGTACGAGACCGCGCAGGCGTTTTCCGCTGACGGGCAGCGCCCGCTGTCGTCGTTTGTCCGCTATCTCGAGACGATGCAGGAAAACGATGCCAAGATCCCAAAGAGCGGCGCCGGAGCCGCGCAGAACAGCGTCAAAATCATGACGA
>CAMVBD010000087.1 GCA_947165615.1 uncultured Clostridia bacterium
GGTGGATATACCGGCGGAGCGTCTCGCAAACGGCAGGCGGCAGCTATTGCGCTTTGAGGGCGCCGCAAACTGGGCGAAGGTCTACGTGAACGGCGAATTCGCCGGCGAGCACAAGGGCGGCTACACCCCCTTTACGCTGGACGTGACCGCTCTTGTAAAGCCCGGGGAAAACCTGATCGCGGTGGAACTCGACTGCACCGAACGCCCGGAGATCCCTCCCTTCGGCTACATGGTCGACTATCTCTGCTACGGCGGCCTTTACCGCGAGGTCAGCCTTGAGACCGTGGAAGAGACCTACATTGAGGATCTGTTCGTCAAGACCCCGGACGCGCTTGCCGAAAAAAAGACGGTCGAGGCGGACGTAACCTTCAACCGCCCTCTTAAGGGCCAGGTCGTCCTGCGTCTGAGCGACGGGGACGAGGTCCTCGGAGAGCAGACCGCCGAGATCGACGGCAAGGTTTTGCGCGTGCGCTGGCGCGTCGAAAACGTACGGCTGTGGGACGTGGACGACCCCAAACTTTATACGCTGACGGCGCTTTATAACGGCGACGGGATCAGCCGCCGCTTCGGCTTCCGCGAGGCGGTCTTCAAAAAACGCGGCTTTTACCTCAACGGCAGACTTTTGCAGCTTCTCGGGCTCAACCGCCACCAGTCCTACCCTTACGTCGGAAACGCCATGCCGAGGTCGGCGCAGAGAGCGGACGCGGACCTGCTGAAATACAAACTCGGATGCAACTTTGTGCGCACGGCGCACTACCCGGACTCCGTCCATTTTATTGACCGCTGCGACGAGATCGGGCTTTTGGTCTTTACCGAAATGCCCTCCTGGCAGCATCTGGGAGAAGGCGAATGGCGCGAAAACTGCCTGCAGAATATCCGCGACATGATCGTACGTGACCGCAGCCACCCCAGCGTCATCCTTTGGGGCGTGCGCGTGAACGAGGGCGCGGACTGCGACGAGTTTTACACCCAAACCAACGCGCTTGCCCACGCACTCGATCCCACCCGCCAGACCGGCGGCGTGCGCAACATCCCCCGCAGCCATCTTTTGGAGGACGTTTACACCTACAACGACTTTTCGCATTCGGGCAGCTTTATAAACCTTTTGCCCGCGGCGGTCGTGACCGGCACAAAGGCGCCCTACCTTGTGACCGAGCACAACGGCCACATGTACCCGACCAAGAGCTTTGACAGGGAAGAGGTCCGGCGCGAGCACGCGCTGCGGCACCTGAGAGTCCAGAACGCGGCGTTCGGCTCCAAGCGCATTTCCGGCGCGACGGGCTGGTGCATGGCGGACTACAACACGCACAAGGACTTCGGCTCCGGCGACCGCATCTGCTACCACGGCGTGACCGACATGTTCCGCGTGCCCAAACTTGCCGCCTACGTCTATGCCTCCCAGCAGGACGAATTCCCGGTCATGGAGTCCTCCTCCGCCATGGACGTCGGCGAATACCCCGGCGCCATCATCGGGCAGACCTACATTTTCACGAACTGCGATTACGTGGAGATCTACAAAAACGGCGAATACAAGTCCACGGCTTACCCGGACCGCAAAAAATACCCGAACCTGCCGCATCCGCCCATCTCCCCCTACGACTTTATCGGGGAATCGCTGGTAAAAGACGACGGGCTGGACGAAAAGACCGCCGCCGCCCTCAAAAACGCCCTGTGCGCCGCGAACAAATACGGCTTTCTGATGCCGCCGCAGCACTACGCGGAAGTGGTTTACGCTTTCCTTCACGGCAAGATGGGGTTCCAGAAGATCTACGACATCGTGACGAAATACTTTGCCAACTGGGGCGTGGAGCAGCTCACCTACCGGTTTGACGGGTATAAGGACGGAAAGCTTGTCAAATCCATCACCCGCACCGCCGTCAGCGAAATGCGGCTCTTGGTGACAGCCGACAGCCAGACCCTTTGTCCCGACGCGACCTACGACGTGACCCGCGTGGAACTGAGGGCCGTCGATCAGAACGGCAACCAGCTCCCCTTTGCGAACAACGCAGTCAAGGTCAGCGTCGACGGCCCCGCAAGGCTCATCGGCCCCGACTGCTTCGCCCTCATCGGCGGCGACCGCGCCTTCTGGGTCCGCACCACCGGCGGCAGGGGCAAAGTCACCGTGACCGTGGAGGCGGAAGTCCTCGGACGGCAGAGCCTTGAATTGGAAGTCGTATAACGGCCGTCCTTCCCCTGTCCGGCCTCCGACCTTTTAATTACAGAAAAACAATAAAGGAGACTTATCCATGCAGAAATATCATCACATGACCATTGCGGGCTGCGAACGCGACCTGCCTCTTTGCAAGCTGAACGACGACCTTCAGATCGGCGCCTTCGTCATTATGGGCGATCAGGAGCTGACGGTCGCATGCGCAAAGGAACTCTTGAAACTCGCCCCTGAGTACGACTATCTGATCTCCGCCGAGGCCAAAGGCATTCCGCTGGCGCACGAAATGGCGCGTCAGCACGGCGACAAAAAATACATGGTCGCGCGCAAGGGCGTCAAGCTTTACATGACCGGCGTGTTCAAGGCGGAGGTCCGCTCCATTACGACTGAAAACCAGCAGACCCTGTACCTCGACATCGCGGACGCCGAACTGATGAAGGGCAAGCGCATTCTGGTCGTGGACGACGTCATTTCCACCGGCGAATCCCTGTACGCGCTGGAGGAACTCGTCCGGCAGGCCGGCGGCGAGATCGTCGCAAAGCTTGCGATCTTAGCCGAGGGCGACGCCGCAAAGCGCGAGGACATCCGGTTCCTCGAGGTCCTGCCGCTTTTCGACAAGGACGGCAACGTCATCGGCTGAGTCCGGTCCCGTATAAAAAACGCCTTCGGGCGTTTTTTTGTTTTCCGTCTCGCCCCTTTTGCGGAAATAGGCTTGATTTTTACAGCCATTTATGGTAAACTGCTTAGGAATGATTATCTGTAAAGGAGATTTCATATGGCGGATATTAAGAAAATCGTGAAAGGCACCTGCACCGCGGCAGCCGTCGCCGCAGGCGCTTATATCAGCACCGGCGCTATCATTTTTGAAGGCGCGCTCTCCAGATGGGGCTACCTCAACATGAAGCCCGAGGAGTCTTTGGATGAAGAATACAACATGACCAAATACCTCAACAACGAGTATTTCCGCGCCTCTGACGACTGGTTTGTCGGCAGCGCCCCGGTCGAGACCAAACTTCTCAATTCCGATGGCAAGACCCTGCACGCCGAGGTCATTATGCAGCCGGAGGAAAGCCACAAGTGGGCCGTCGTGGTTCACGGGTATTCCGCCCGTCCCCGCTCCATGGCAAAACAGGGCTACGGCTTTTATCAGGACGGCTACAACTGCCTGTTCCCCTATCAGCGCGGTCACAGAAAGAGCGAGCACAACCACTGCTCCATGGGCTACTTTGAGCGCTATGACGTCATCGCCTGGATCAACTACATCGTTTCCATCGACCCCGAAAGCCAGATCGTGATTATCGGCGAGTCCATGGGCGCCGCCACCACCATGCTTGTGACCGGCGAAGACCTGCCCGCGAACGTCAAGTGCGCGATCGAGGACTGCGGATACACCAACTGCTACGACCAGTTCGCCGCCCAGATCGGCAACACCCTGCATCTGCCGAAGATCCCCTTCCTGCCCGCCGCCAACACCTTCTCCAAGCTCTTCCACGGCTGGGACTTCAAAAAGTGCACGCCCGTTGAGGCCGTCGCCCGCTCCAAGACCCCGACCCTGTTCATCCACGGCGAAAAGGACACCTTCGTTCCCTACGACATGCTTGCCGTCAATTACGACGCCTGCGCCGCCGAAAAGGACATCCTTTCCATCCCGGACGCGGAGCACGCCGAGGCCTGCGACGTCCACCCCGAACTCTACTGGCCCAAGGTGCGCGAGTTCGTTGCAAAGTACGTCAAATAATCACCCGGAATACGACAAAAACGGCGGACTTGTTCCGCCGTTTTTATATTGAAGATCCCGCCGCGGTGACGGCGGGATCTCTTTTTTCTACGTTCTTTGGAAGCCGAGGAAGCGTGTCCCCTGAAAGGACAGGCGCCCGAAATCGCCCTCAACAAGGTAGGCGTACTCGTGCGAGGGGACGTGAAATTCCATCCGGTCGCCGCTTTCGAACTCGAAAGTGACGTAATAGGTCGTCGACGACGTTTGGGTAAAGCCCCCGGCGCCGGAGGCGTCACCGCCGACGGGATGCATGGTCGTGCTGGTGCTCGCGCGCCTGGAAACGACCCTTGCAGGGACCGTCAGACGCGGGGAATGATTGTTTTTGTTCCACTGCCGGAGGCCCCGCACCAGCAGCACGATAAAGACGCTGAGGATCAGCAGAAAGACGAGCGCAAACAGCACGCCGAATATTCCGTTCGGGAACAGGTCCCTGATTCCGTAAAACATAATGGTTCCTCCTCCGTTCAGAGCAGCGCCCGGAGCTTATCGAGAAAGGCCGCCTCCCCAAAGGTGTTGACCTTGAAGAACATCGCCTGACTGCCGCCGGACGCGACGGCGCTCAGACGCAGGGTACCGGACAGCCCCTGAAACAGCGTGACGGACAGGCTGACGCGATTGCCGCCTAAATACGAATACCGCTCGAAGACCCGCACGCTGCAGCGCGCGGCGCCGTCGACGAAATCGCTTTTGTCCTCCAGCGTCGCCGAAAGGCTGCCGTCGAGGATCCCGGTCTCGATCCGGGACAGGACCGCGTCAAAATCCTCGTACAGCGTCATTTCCAGTTTTGCCATCGCGCATCCTCCTTCCCTTCCTGACGCGTTTTGAAACCGCCGTCAATCCTTTCTTCTGTCTCTTCTTTTTAAGAGTTTTTCGGGTTCTTTGACGTAACTGCGTACGACGCTCCCGCATTTCCGGCAGACGGTATGGTACAGCGTTCTGCCGCCGAGTTTATGAGAGAGAGCCGCTACGGCTCCGTATCCGTCCTGACAGCACTCGATCATTTCGACGCCGCCGCAGTAGGGGCAGCGCGTGATACCGATCTCCATGGGTCCGGTCATTTCCGATCCCTCCTTTTAAATCCAGTATACCACGTTCTCAGCCCGCCGTCCAGTTACAGCGCCGTAAGGATAGCGGGTACCCGCTACCACGTGCGCCCGGGGACAAAAAAAGCCAGCACAGGAGACATGAAAAAGGAAGAAAAAAACGACCCACTTGACAACCTTCAAAGCTTGAGAGTGTCACAGTGGGTTAGATCGTTCGCTGACGCACACAACAAAACTCAAAACCTGCGGTTTTCAGCGTAATGCAATTCGTCTTGCAACTCGGCGAAGCCGAATTTCACTCCCGAAGGGAATTTCACTGACCGCAGGTCAATTTCACTCGCCGCAAGGCGAATTTCGCTGCGGCGCACTTCCGTTCCGGAAGGCGCCGTTCAGCGGGCTGTTTTGCGTTGTTTTTGCGACTCGGCGCGGGCGATCATTTCCCGCATGGAGGCAGTCTGCCCTTCGGTAAAGTCCCCGCCGTAGGTCACGCGGGCCAGTTCCCTTGCCCGGTCGTCCCCATTCAGGGGCGTGATGGCGGTGTAGGTCTTGCCGTCGACGACGGCCTTGGACAGGAACAGGTGCGTATCCGCGAACGCCGCGATCTGCGACGAGTGGGTGATGCACAGCACCTGCGCGGTCGAAGAGAGCGAGGACAGGCGCAGGGCGATCTTGCCGGCGGCGGAGCCGGACACCCCGGCGTCGATCTCGTCAAAGACGAGGGTGCCGATCTCGGAATCGCCGAGGACGTTTTTGAGCGAGAGCATCACGCGCGAGAGTTCGCCGCCGGACGCGACCTTGTCCAAAGGCTTCGGCGCTTCGCCGGGATTGGCGGAAAACCAGAACGCGGCGGCGTCGGCGCCCGAGGGACAAAACGGCACGGCCTCCACGTGAACGGGGAAAACGGCGCCCGGCATGTCGAGAAAGCGCAGTTCCGCTTCGACGGCTCCGGTCAGCCTTTTTGCGGCCTCCCGCCGTTTTTGGGACAAAACCTTTGCGGCGGCGGTCGTCTCCTCCAGCAAAGCGGCTTCCTCCTCCTCCAACTTTTGCAGGCGCTCCTCGGCAAAGACGATGGCGTCAAGCTCTTCTTCGGCGTTTTGCAAAAACGCCAGCATTTTTTCTTCGGTGTCGCCGTATTTGCGGGAGAGGCGGTATAAGAGATCCAGACGCGCCTCGATCTGTTCGGGGTCGTCCTCGTTTTCGGTGAGCTGCCGGTAGGCGTCGTCCAAAACGGACGCCGCGTCCAGCACGGTGTCTCTGGCGGACTCGATGGTCTCCGCGATGGGCGCGAGGTTTTTGGCGACGTCGGTGACGCGGTCCAGTTCCCCGGCGGCGGAGCCGAGCAGCGTGTCCGCGCCGACGCCGTCCCCGTCCCCGATGAGCGCCGAAAGCGCCGAGGCGAGAGCGGAGGTGACCTTGCGGCTGTTTTTGAGGACCCGCTGGC